>JBCLEL010000129.1:0-6755 GCA_038913435.1 Chloroflexota bacterium | reverse complement strand
CCGCTTGATCTGGAAATGCACGTGAAAATCACGTACGATTCCCAGGTCGATGCTCTTTACATCCGACTGCTAGACGAACCGGTCGAGGTTACCACCCACCGGCTAACCGAGGATGTCGCCGTGAACTATGCCCCGGATGGACGCATCGTGGGGATTGAGATCCTCGACGCCACGGAGTATGTGTTCCGACCTGGGGAGCAACGCCGGATCGTGGTTCAAAATTTGATTACCGAGAGCGCCTGATGGCGCAATCCCGCAGTTCATCTTCGCCCAGGCAGACAAGGTGATTCAATGAGCCAGCTATCCGAATCAAACGACGTGAATGCGCCGGCATCCCTGTCTAAGCCCAGGGGGGGGGGGGGGGGGGGGGGAGGTCGCCTCTTCCGAAAATACGTCGTCTTCTTCGTGATCGTGGCCAGCGTACCGCTGTTATTATTCGGTCTCGTCGTACAGGATATTGCGTATCAGAACATCACAACGACTCTGACCTACATCCACCGGGGGAACGCCGCGCTCGCCGCCTTCAAGATCGAGCAGTTTATCAGGGAGATCGAGCGCGACATCAGTGGGACGATGCCGCCACCCTGGCTGGCCGCTACAACGTCGCCAGACCAGCGGCGCAACGAGTATCTCAGGCTTCTGCGCCAGGCGCCGGCCATCACTGAGATCAGCTACCTGGATTCGTCAGGGAAGGAGCAGGTCCGGGTCTCCCGGCTAGGAATGAATGTGATGGGGAGCCAGGCTGACTATTCCCAGGAAGCGAAGTTTCGGGAGGCGAAGTCCGGCCAGACATACTTTGGTCCGGTCTATTTCCGCGATGAGTCGGAGCCATACATGACTATTGCCCTGGCCGAGAGCGGGCCAAATGCCGGGGTCACAGTCGCCGAAGTGAACTTGAAACTCATCTGGGACATAATCTCTCAAATTAAGTTCGAACACGAGGGATACGCCTACTTGGTGGACTCCCGTGGCCAGCTCATCGCCCATCCGGACATCGGCTTGGTCTTGCGCAAGATCGACGTGTCCGACCTTCCTCAGGTCCAGGCGGCCCAGGGCCGCATCCCGGCGCTGGTGGATACCTGGATCCCCCTTGTCCGTCCGGGACGGCAGGTTCTCACCGGCCTGGATGTTTTCACCCTCGACAGGCACATTGATCCGCCGGGATGGTTCGTCTTCGTAGAGCAGCCACTGGAAGAGGCATTTGCACCTCTTTACAACAACATTGTAAGGACTGTCGTGGCTCTGCTATTGGGCATCGGGTTGTCGGTCCTGGCCAGCCTGGTCCTCGCCCGCAGGATGGTGAAGCCGATCCAGACTTTGCAGGCCGGCGCGGCTCGGATCGGCGAAGGCGCCTTGGGCCAGCGGATCGAGGTCCGGACCGGCGACGAGCTGGAGGCGCTCGCCGAGGAGTTCAATCGGATGACCGCTCGGCTCCGGGAGTCTTACGCCGGCCTGGAGCACAAGGTTGAGGAGCGGACGCGCGAGCTGGCGGCGGCGCTGGCGCAACTCGAGGAGAAGAGCCGGCAGCTCGAGGTCGCCAGCCAGCACAAGTCCGAGTTCCTGGCAAATATGTCACACGAGCTGAGAACTCCGCTGAACGCCATCATCGGCTTCTCCGAGGTGCTTTTGGAGCGGATGTTCGGCGAGCTGAACGACAAGCACGACGAGTACCTAAACGACATCCTTAGCTCCGGCCGGCACCTGCTCTCGCTCATCAACGACATCCTCGACCTCTCCAAGGTCGAGGCCGGCCGAATGGAGCTGGACCTCGGCACGTTTTTGCTTCAGGAGGTGCTGGAGGGCAGCTTGACGATGGTTCGCGAGCGGGCCAGCCGGCACGGGATCGCCATTACCCTGGAATCAGACCCCCAGATCGGCCTGATCGAGGCCGACGAGCGCAAGGTCAAGCAGATCCTCTTCAATTTCCTTTCCAACGCGGTGAAGTTCACGCCGGATGGCGGCCGGGTCGAGGTGAAGACGCAGCTAGTCGACGGTGAAGCGCAGGTAGCCGTCAAAGACACCGGCATCGGCATCTCCCTAGAGGACCAGGCGCGAATCTTCGAGGAGTTCCAGCAGGTGAGGCAGGGCGCCGCCACCAAACAGGAGGGGACCGGTCTGGGGCTGGCGCTGGCGAAGAAATTTGTAGAGTTGCATGGTGGGCGCATCTGGGTGGAGAGCCAGGTGGGAGTCGGCAGCACCTTCACCTTCGCTCTGCCCATCCGGCTCCATGGTGCGGCGATGGCGACGGTCGCCCCCGAGCGGCCGGCCTTTGAACCCGTCCCCACTGATGGCAGCGGCCCGACGATACTGGTGGTGGAAGACGACCCGCAGGCGCTAGAACTGCTCAAGCTCTACCTCAACGGGGCCGGCTTCGAGGTGATCGTGGCTCGTGACGGCGAAGAGGCGCTGGAAGCAGTCCGGCGTCTCCGGCCGGCCGTCATCGCGCTGGACATCCTGCTACCTCGGTTGGATGGCTGGGAGTTCCTCGCCTGCGTCAAGGCTGACCCGACCGTCGCCGACATCCCGGTGGTCATTGTCTCGATTCTCGACGAGCGAGGCAAGGGCTTCGCGCTAGGGGCCAGCGAGTATCTCGTCAAACCGGTAAATCGAGACGACCTGCTCGCCACCATACGACGACTCGTCGTCAGCACGAGGGTTGTGGATGGGCCGGCCAAGATTCTGGCCATTGACGACGACTCGATGGCCCTCGAACTGATCGAAGCAGTTCTCAAGCCGGAAGGTTATAAGGTGCTCAAGGCGACGGGCGGCGAAGAGGGGCTGGCCCTGGCCCAGCGGGAGCGGCCAGCCTTGGTGATCCTGGACTTGCTCATGCCCGAGGTGGATGGTTTCACCGTCGTCGAGCGAATGCGTGCCGAGCCGGCCACGGCAGGGATTCCGATTGTGATTCTCACATCGAAAACAATGACTGCTGAGGATAAAGAGCGCCTGAACGGTCGGATAAGCTATCTTGCCCAGAAGGGGGATTTCAATCGGGCGGCCTTTCTGGAGCTAGTGGGGGGCCTTTGCCCGGCGCCGGCGAGGTGAGTAATATATGGCCGGCGAGCTAGTTCTAATAGTGGAGGATAACGAGAAGAACCTGAAACTGGTGCGCGATCTCTTGCGGTTTAAGGGCTATCGAACGCTGGAAGCAGTGAATGCCGAGGATGGGATCACATTGGCCGTGGCTCATCGTCCTAACCTGATCCTAATGGACATTCAGCTCCCTGGCCTCGACGGAGTGGCGGCCCTTGGCCGCCTAAAAGCCGAGCCGAGCACGGCCGCGATCCCGGTGGTTGCCCTCACCGCCTTCGCTATGAAGGATGATCGGGAGCGGTTCCTCAGCGCCGGCTTTGACGGCTACCTGGCGAAGCCGATCAACGTCAAGGAGTTCCCTGAGCAGGTGCGGCAGTTCTGCGAGCGGGTGCGCCAGGAGGGATAAGATGCAAAGCTCTCAGAAGATCTTGGTGGTAGACGACACGCCACACAACATCAAGCTGTTGGAAGCTGTCCTCACGCCTCGCGGATATACAGTGGTATCGGCCGGCAACGGCCCAGAGGCGCTTGAGAAGGTGGTGAGGGAAGGGCCGGACCTGATCCTCCTCGACATCGTCATGCCCGGTATTGACGGCTACGAGGTCTGCCGGCGGCTGCGCGACAATCCAGCCACGCGCCTGCTGCCGGTCGTCATGATCACTGCTAGTGGAGAGCAGGAGAAAGTCAAAGCGATCGAGGCCGGCGCCGACGACTTCATCCCCAAGCCGTTCAACCAGGCGGAGCTTTTAGCACGGGTCAAGTCGCTCCTGCGGATCAAGGAATACCACGATACGATCCAAACCCAAGCTGCCGAGCTTGCCGAATGGAACCGTACGCTTGAGGCGCGGGTGCGCCAGCAGGTGGAGGAGCTTGAACAATTGGGCCGGCTCCGCCGCTTTCTCTCCCCTCAGATCGCCGAACTCGTTGTCTCATCAGGGGACGACCGACGCCTACAGAGCCACCGACGCCAGATCGCCGTGGTCTTCTGTGACTTACGAGGCTTCACCGCCTTCGCCGAGACCACGGATCCCGAAGAGGTGATGGCAGTCCTTCAGCAATACCACGATGCGATGGGGACGCTGATTCACCGCTTCGAGGGGACCGTGGGATACTTTTCCGGCGACGGGCTGATGGTCTTCTTCAACGATCCACTGCCATGCCCGGACCCGGCGGCGCGAGCGGTCAAAATGGCGGTGGCCATGCGCCAACGCATGGGCGACTTGACCGAAGCGTGGCGGAAGCGGGGTCACGACCTGGGGTTCGGGGTAGGAATCGCCTTCGGCTACGCCACCTTACAGCGGAGTGCAAAAGCATTGAGCTTTGTAGCGCAGGGGCTTGTCCCCTGCAGGGGGACGGGCGGGGCACAAGGCCCCGCGCTACTGTTAATATCGCAACAAGCAGTAAGGTTGAGTAATGCGGCTCAATTATTATGCTCAATGCTGTAGGAACGATCGGATTCGAAGGACGGTATGACTATGGCGCCATTGGCTCGGTGGTGAACCTTGCTGCCCGACTATGTGGCGAGGCCCGCGCCGGGCAGATCCTGATTAGTCAGCGAGTCCACGCCGATGTGGAAGAGCTGATAGAAGCGGAACGCATAGGAGACTTGACCCTCAAGGGATTTCATCAACCGGTAGCCGCCTTCAATGCGGTTGGACTAAAGGACGGTGGCACCTCAGACGAGCGCGCCGCCGGCGATAAGGCAGCTTTTGTCAACCGGACTTCCACCGGCCAACTCCCCTCCTAATACCAATTGCAGTCATAAAGACTTAAATAACAGGGCCCTTTGACCTCACCCCAGCCTTCGATCACCACGGAGATATGCAACATCTGTCTCGGCAATTGGCATCAGCCGGCTTTGCTGCAAGCCGCAACCGCACTCCGGCGGTACATCTGATAGTATAGGCATGCGTCAGCTTATAAACGCTAAGCATCGCGTGCTCATCGGCGCCGCCAGTCCTCAATAGAAATCCAGGAATGGTTAAAATTCTTACCAGCGAGGCAATCGAGGTCCGTGGTCCCCTGTCCGGCAAGTTCGCTGAGATTCTGACGCCGGAGGCGCTTGACTTTGTCGCGCGGCTCCAACGCGAGTTCGGCCCAACCAGGGAGACGTTGCTGAAAAAACGGGCCGAGCGACAGGCCCAACTCGACGCCGGCCTGCTCCCTGACTTTCTGCCGGAGACCCGACACATCCGCGAAGGCAGTTGGCTGGTGGCGCCGGCGCCCAAAGACCTGCAAGATCGCCGGGTGGAGATCACCGGCCCGGTCGAACGAAAGATGATTATCAATGCGCTGAACTCCGGCGCGCGGGTGTTCATGGCTGACTTTGAAGACGCCAATACGCCAACCTGGAGTAACCTGATCCAGGGCCATCTAAACCTGATTGATGCAATCGAACGGACAATTGAGTTTGCGAATCCGGATGGCAGGGTCTACCGGTTGAACGACCAGGTGGCCACCTTGCTGGTTCGGCCCCGCGGCTGGCATCTGTTGGAAAAACACCTGCTGGTTGATCGCAAGCCCGTTTCAGCTAGTCTCTTCGACTTCGGCCTCTACTTCTTCCACAACGCTAAAAGGCTGATCGAGCTTGGCGCCGGCCCGTACTTCTATTTGGCCAAGCTGGAAAGCCACTTAGAGGCCCGGCTGTGGAACGACGTTTTTGTTTTCTCCCAGGAAGCATTGGGCATCCCACCTGGAACCATCAAAGCTACCGTCCTGATCGAGACAATACTAGCCGCCTTTGAGATGGAGGAGATACTGTATGAACTCCGAGACCATTCCGGCGGTCTGAACGCCGGACGCTGGGACTACAGCTTCAGCATCATCAAGAAGTTCCGTAATCGGCCGGATTTTGGCTTCCCGGACCGCGCCCAGGTGACGATGACGGTGCCATTTATGCGCGCTTACACCCAGCTACTGGTAAAGACCTGCCATCGTCACGGCGCTCATGCCATCGGTGGTATGGCGGCTTTCATACCCAGCCGGCGTGATCCCAAGGTCAACGAAGTCGCGCTGGCTAAAGTCCAGGAGGACAAGCTACGCGAGTCGGGCGACGGGTTCGACGGAACCTGGGTGGCCCACCCGGACCTGGTCCCGGTTGCAAAGGCAGTATTCGATCAGGTTCTGGGCGAGAAGGCGCACCAGGTTGGAAGGCAGCGTGATGACGTATCGGCTAAGGCCGCTGACCTTCTTGACTTCAAAGTTCCCGGCGGCGTCATCACCGAGGCCGGCTTGCGTAACAACATCAGTGTAGGCATTCTGTATATCGAATCGTGGTTGCGAGGGACCGGCGCGGCGGCCCTCTTCAATCTGATGGAGGATACCGCCACTGCCGAGATCGCCCGCGCCCAAGTCTGGCAGTGGGTCCGGCGCGGCGCTCATCTGCGAGATGGCACGCCGATCACACGGGAGTTAGTGCGACAGCTAGAGGCGGACGAACTCAACAAAATCAAGCAGGCGCTAGGCGACAAGCTTTACTCACAAGGCCGGTTCGTCGAGGCGGTTAGTCTATTTGAGCAAGTAGCCTTGAGCGAGGAGTTTGTGGAGTTCCTCACCCTGCCGGCCTACGAGCTGATTGACTAGCAGCTATCTGAAATAGCCAGCCCTATATCCACCGGTCACGGAGATTGCTTCGGTCCTTCCACCGAAGGACCTCGCAATGACGGTTGTATCGTCATTGCGAGCGGAGTGATTCATGCGTCATTGGCGCACCACCGCGAATA
>JBCLEL010000128.1:0-6849 GCA_038913435.1 Chloroflexota bacterium | reverse complement strand
TTCGAGGCATGAAAATTGTCACCGGCGCGCAGATGCGCGATATGGAAGAACAAGCCGGCCAGCTCGGCCTGCCCAGTCCGGCCCTCATGGAGAACGCCGGCCGAGCGTTCGTTGACGCGCTGGATGGCAGTTGGCGAGTTTCCAGCCAGAGGATAGTGGTCCTGGGCGGGCCGGGCAATAACGGCGGCGATGGCCTGGTCGCCGCTCGTCACCTGGCCGACCGCGGCGCTAAAGTCGCGGTGTTCCAGCTAGGCCGGCCGCCGACCAACGACGCCAAACACATGTTGCTGGTCGAGCGCCGCGTTCCGATCCGCCGGCTGGAGGACGGGCTAGAACCGCTGCGGGCCTGGCTGGAGAGCGCCGACCTAGTAGTGGATGCGTTGCTCGGCACCGGCCGGCTGCGCCCAATCGCCGGCCTGATGGCCGAGACGCTATCACTGGTGAAGAGCAGCCGGCGTCGGGGTGTGAGGATCGTTGCCCTCGACTTGCCATCAGGTCTCGACGCCGACAGCGGCCAGGCGGACCCTGCTACCCTGGCGGCTGACCTGACCATCACGCTAGGCTTTCCCAAGCGCGGGCTTTTCCTGCCGCCGGGCAATGAGCTGATAGGTGAGATCGCGGTCGTTGATATAGGCGTCCCTTCCTCGCTGGCCGATGGCCTCGACCTAGACATGCTGGACGAACCGCTGGTCGAGCCGCTACTACCCAGCCGGCCGCGCGTCGGCCACAAGGGGACTTTTGGTAAAGCGGTCATCGCCGGCGGGTCCGGCGGCTACTACGGCGCGCCGTGGCTGGCCGCGATGGGCGCATTGCGCGTTGGCGCCGGTCTGGTCGCGCTGGCAGTGCCGGCGCCAAATGTACCGACGCTGGCGAGCCGGAGCGCCGAGCCGGTCTATCTGCCGCTGCCGCACGAGAATGGCGATCTCAACGAGCAGGCCGCTGACGCGCTCGCCGGCCAGCTAGCCGGCTTCGCCGCCATTGCCGTTGGGCCGGGCCTCGGCCGCAGCCAGAACAGCCGGCGCTTTCTGTCACGACTCCTCGAACATCTCCAATCGAGCGACGACCAGCCCAAGCTGCTGGTTGACGCCGATGGGCTGAACGTTTTATCCGAGATTCCTGAATGGTGGAACCTGTTGCCGGCTGGCTCAATCTTGACGCCGCATCCGGCCGAGATGAACCGACTGGCAGGCGGTCAGTCAGACCTAGACCGCATCGAGACCGCCCGACAATGGGCCAAGCGGTTCAAGGGCGTATTGGTGCTGAAAGGGGCCTATACGGTGGTGGCTTCGATAGATATGGCGGCGGTCTGCCCGATTGCGACGCCGGCCCTGGCAACCGCCGGCACCGGCGACGTGCTAGCCGGCGTGATCGCCGGCCTGCTGGCGCAGGGCGCTGATCCCTACGACGCCGCCCGCGCCGGCGTGTATCTGCATGCGGTGGCCGGCCGTTCCCTCGAAGACGAGATCGGCCCGGCCGGTCCCATCGCCAGCGACCTGCTGGACGAGGTGCCGGCGGCACGCCGGCGGGTTGCGGGCGGCCCCTAGCGACTGCCCAGGGCTTCGAGGAACTCGCGGACGGTGACAATCTTGAGCTTTCCGATCCTGGGGTCATCTCGTAGCTCCAGCAGGTCATTGTCGCCGGTGACTAGGTACTCCGCCCTCCCCAACGCCGTCGCCAGCACGATCTCATCGTTCTTGTCACGGACTGGCACCGGAAGCCGGCGACTGGGCGCTATTTGGCGGACACTGCTGTCTACGAGGAACAGAAAGCTGGCGACTTCTTCTGGGGTTATACCATACCGTTGAGCGAACTTTGGCCGCACCAGCACTCGACCGTACTGAACGCGCAGCGGCTCGGACAGGACCGGGTGGAAGGCGCCTCGGCGCAACGCCTCGACCAGCTCATAAGGGCGGCCACGTTTGAGAATGAGGCCACTGACGATGAGGTTGGTGTCAACGACGGCGCTTGCTGGCCCGCTTCTCTTCATACATCTCTTGCCGGACGGCCTCGACCTCCGCCGTCACATCAGCTAGCACCTCGTCCGGGTCCTTATCGGCGTTGCGCTCCCGGATGCGATCAATGGTTGACCACGCCTTCGCAAGCTGCTTCTCAACAATCTCATACTGCTCCGGGCTTATTACCACCGCCACTGTGCGACCCCTTTTCTCGACGATCACCGGTTCCTTGGCATAGTAGACCAGCCCCAGCACGTCGCTGAAGTTTGTCCTGGCCTCCTTGGCTGACATTCGTCTAACCAACACGGTACTCCCTTCTGAATACGCATTATAGCCCGATAAGGTATCTAAAGTCTATTATGCGATTTATTGCATAATGTACGTTCTGACAATAATCAGGCCGTGATATACTGGCCCACCATGCAAGAGACGTCTCTAACTAGCCGAGGATGTAGGCTGAGTGAACAGTTCACTGGACGGCAAGGTAGCAGTAGTCACCGGCGCGGCGCGTGGCCTGGGGCGCGAGATCGCCCAAGCGCTGGCCGAGGCCGGCGCTGACGTGGTCGTCGGCGACATCCAGGACAAAGCCGGCCGGCTGGCCTCATCCGAGTTGCAAAAGCTGGGGCGGCGTAGCGTCTATCTGCGCGCTGAAGAAGGCGCCTTTCAGTAGGGGCGACCGGCCGGTCGCCCCTACAAGCCCAATATGAAAGGACTGACAAGTGATTAACCAAAAAGACGGCATTATCCGGCTGGAAAACGAGGCGATAGCGGTAGAGATTGACACGGCGAGGCGGTTCTCGCTACGCGCCATCCAAAACAAGCTCACCGGCTGCTACTTCGAGACCAACGAGGCGTCTCCCGCCACGGTCGTGCTCTCCGCTGCTAAGCAACGCATTCCAATATTGAATTGGCGCATGAACCTCTCCTCGCCAAAGCGCGAGACCGACCATCGCAGCGAGGCCGGCTACCTTGCCGGCTACCACCGGCCCGATGTCGCCGACGACGACTGGTATGAAGTCGAGTTTCCCTACGGCACGCCACACGGGCGGGTGCGGGGAACGCCGGACCGCTACGAGGGTTACGGTTGGTTCCGCCAGCGATTTGACCTGCCGGCCGCCGCCATCAGCGAGAGAATCGCCTTCCTGCTCGGCGGCTACGACCAGCACGATTGGAACGAGTATTGGGTCTATCTGAACGGACAATTGATCGGCCACCGGCTGGCGACCTCCTACTGGCGGGAGCCGGCGGTGATTGAGTTGCGGCCCGGCGAGCCTGGCTATGGGGCGCTCCGATTCGGCCACTCGAACCTGCTGGCCATCCAGACCTGCAACCTGCACCGCGCCCGGCCGGACATGCGCGACGAAGATAGCGAGCGGTATCTGTTCAATAGCTCGCTGACCGATCAAGTCGTCACTATTGGACAACCGTACCAACGAGTACACGAGTTTGAGTTGGTGGACTGGGCCAGCGACGAAAGCGCCGGCCGGACGACGGTCCGAGGTCAACTGCGGAACCGGCAGCGCCACTTGAATCTCAGCGTCCACTACGAGATACGCGGCAACGAGCCGGCCTTCCGCAAGTGGGTCGAGGTGGAAAACGCCGGCGACTCCTCCCAGTTGGCGCTGGACCTGGTGATCCTCGATTTCCAGACCAACGGAAAGACCAACCTGGGGGGACGCGGCTATCCAGTTTACCTCGATGACCAGCTATTCGCCGGCGTCGAACACCCGGCCGGCGTCAACCAGGGGCTGGGCGCGACGGTCCGGCTATGGCACTGCCCTGGCAAGCGGCTTGACCTCGGTCAAACATTGCGAAGCAAGAGCGTAGTAATCGGCGTTGGCGAGGCCGGCCAGGCGCGACAAGCCTTCCTGGAATATTTATTGAGAAACGGCCAGCGCAAGCCGGCGCCTTATGCCCTCTGGTCAACCGAAGGGGTGCACGACTACCCGTTTGCGACGACCTGGGCCGAACAGGTTGTGCCGGAGGACAAGATGCTGCGGGCGTTGGACTGGATGGACTCCACCCAGAAAAAGTACGGCAAGCTGTTCGACTACTTCGTGCTAGACGTTGGCTGGCAGGACCACGCAGCCGACCTGACCAAGTTCCATCAGGAGTTCTGGCCGAACGGACCGGGCAAGGTGGTGAGCCGGGTCAACGAGTTGGGGATGAAGTTCGGCCTCTGGTTCGCCGGCACCAGCGCGGGCTGGTCCTGCGGCGAGAACCCAGATGTGAAGCCCAGCTTTGTTCCTCTGCCCCAGAAGGAGATGCCGGAGTACAAGTTCCAGCCGGCCGAGGGGCCGCCGGGCCGGACCTGGGTGCGCGGCCAGCTATGTCCGGCCTCGGAGCCTTACCGCAGCATATTGAGAAACGCGATCCTGCACCACATCCAGGAAAACGAGATGCGGTTGTTCAAGATTGACACCTCGCACTACGTCTGCCACAGCACATCACACGACCATCTGCCCGGCAAATACTCGACCGAGGCGATGATGGACGAGACCATCGCCCTGACCGACATCGCCCGCGAGGCTTGCCCGGACATCTTCGTCATGTGGTACTGGGGCCACTCCTCGCCCTTCTGGGCCTTGTATGGCGACACGATCTTCGAGTCCGGCGTCTTCATGGAGGCGTCAAACGTCTCGACCCATCCAAGCCTGTTCTACCGGGATAGCGTGACAACCTACCTGGACGAAGGCACTCAGTTCGCCAACCAGATTCCACCGTTGGCGAAGGACAGCCTCGGCGTCTGGATCGGCCACGTCCAATGGGCTAACTGGATGGGCAAGGACGATTGGCGCAACGCTTGGATCGCCGATCTCGGTCGCGGCAGTCTGATGGCCCAGCTCTGGGGAAATGTCTTTCTTTTCGATGAAGACGACGCCCGCTTTTTAGCCGAGACGATGGCCTGGTGGCGGAAGAACGCCGACATACTCAACCATCCGAGACCGATATTAGGCGACCCCTGGTACGGCCAGCCCTACGGCTACCTGCACGCCGGCCCGGACCGCGCCTTCATCTTCGCCCACAACCCGACGTTCGAGCATCAACGGGTTCAACTACGACTGGACAAGAGCGTGGGTCTCAAAGCCGGCGGCTGGAAGGTCAGCCGGCTTTATCCGGACCAGGCCGAGTTCGCCAAGGGTGGCGGCTACGCCAACGACGATCTGCTCACCTGGTGGCTGCGCCCGTTTGAGGTCGCGCTACTCGAACTCCAGCCGGCGAGCGCCGAGACAAAGCCGGTAATCGAACAGACTGACCCATTGCAGCCGCCGACCAATCCGTCACGCCCGCTGGCCTGGGCGTTGTCAGAAGGCGAGGCCCGAAATGGAAAGCGCCGGTTCGCCGGCCGGATTGACCTGCCGGAAGTCGCGGAGGACTCGACTATTGGCTTGATCCTGCGCTTCTGGCGCGATGAGAAACCCTGGCGCAGCGACTATATCTGCGATCTGATAAAGCCGACCGTCTCGATAGATGGCAACGCGGTGTCATGCAGTGTTATACCCGGTCGGCGGGTCTGGAAATCGAGCAACTGGATGGTGGTGAAGATGGACGCGCCGGCCGGCTGGTCTAACCAAAGCCTGGAGGTAGAGATAGCGGTCGAACTGCCGGACGACGTTGAGCTGACGCGAGAAGGCTGGCTGGTTCCGCAGTGGTGGACGAAACTTGAATATCGGAGTCCATGACAAGTCGGCCCGCCAGAGGCGCACCAGGAAACCGTATCAAACGTTCATAACGTTGCATTCCGGTCAGCCATTTGTGGAATATTGGGCGACAGATGATCTGAAGAAGACCGACGCGATCCGTCAGGTCCTGGCGGAACAAGGCTGGGAGATTGAGAGCTACCATCAGGGATCAAGCAACCTTGTGGGGTGGAGAAGGCCCAGGTCAGAAAGGCTGCTGAGCAGAGATGTCATCTGCTGCTAGCGCTGCGCGCATTTTTGCGGCTTGAGATTCAGCGGTTGCGGACGGGGTGAGTTGGTACGAGACCAAAGCCGCCATTATGCGGGATGCCATTCGAGCCCATCTGACCCGTCCCACCTATCTCCTAGCCTCAACTATGTAAGTCCTGACTATTTCACCCACATCGCGAAATAGCATCACTACTGGGCAATGAAGCCACCGTCGATAACCAGCGAGTGTCCATTGATATAAGACGCTGCCTCCGAACAGAGCCATACTATAGGTTCGGCTACCTCCTGAGGCCCAGCGATGCGGCCGACCGGGTATCTACTGATGACCGGCGACAAGGTTTCCAAGTTGCCGCCGGTGAATCTCTTGGTCATTGGCGTATCAACAATGGCCGGACAGACCGCGTTTACTCGCAGTCCAAATCTGGCATATTCAATCGCTGCCTGTTTGGTCAGGCCAATTACTCCGTGCTTGCTGGCTACATACGGGGTCAGATCCGGCTGTCCGACCAATCCAACTACCGAGGCAACATTGACTATGACGCCGCTGCCTTGCGCCACCATCGGCGGTATCTCGAACTTCAGACAGAGCCAGACGCCTTTCAAATTGACCGCCATTATCCGGTCCCAATCGTCTTCTGAACATTCATGTAATGAGGCCGGCTGACCAGCTATTCCAGCATTATTAACGGCCACATCTAGCCGACCGTAGAATTCAATGGCCCGGTCTACCATTGCCCGAACTTCGTCGGATCTAGACACGTCGACTGGAACAAATATTGCTTCGCCCCCACCATCACGGATCATCGCGACTGTCTCCTCACCGGCGTCGGCGACCAAATCGGCCACCACGACAGCACAGTCTTCCCGGGCAAATGTCAGTGCTGATTGTCTTCCTATTCCTGACCCCGCCCCAGTGACTAAAGCGACCTTACCGTCCATCAGACCCATCACGAACCTCCCGTTCACGCCATCATTATAATTAA
>JBCLEL010000127.1:0-6887 GCA_038913435.1 Chloroflexota bacterium | reverse complement strand
GAAATAATGCTTGTCATACCGGCGATAGACCTCCGGGCTGGACGCTGCGTCCGGCTTTTTCAAGGCGACTACAACCAGGAGACTGTCTTTTCCGACGAGCCGGCCGAGGTCGCCCGGCGTTGGGCAACGGCCGGCGCAAGTTGGTTGCACGTCGTTGACCTGGACGGCGCTAAGGCCGGCCAGCCGGCCAACCTGGAAGTTATCGCGGCTATCTGCGCTGGCGTTGACGTGCCAGTCGAGCTTGGCGGTGGGATCAGGTCACTTGAGATCGTCCAGCAAGTGTTTTCCCTGGGGGTGAAGCGGGCTATCCTCGGCACCGTTGCGCTGGAAAATCCTGACCTAGTACACGACGCAGTGAAACGCTGGGGCGAAGCTATCGCCATAGGCATTGACGCGCGCAATGGGATGGTAGCAACCTGGGGCTGGTCGCAGACCTCAACGACGCCGGCCGTTGAACTGGCCCGCAAACTTGCCGATCTGGGGGCAGCCAGGTTCATATACACCGACATCAACCGCGACGGCACTCTCACCGAACCGAACTTCGAAGCGATCCGGCAAATGGTTCAGGCCACGCCGGCTAAGGTTATCGCCTCCGGCGGTGTCGCCCGGATCGAGCACCTGCGCCGGCTGGCCGAGATCGGCGCGGAGGGGGCGATAGTTGGCAAGGCGATATATACTGGTGATGTTGACCTAGGCGCCGCGATTGCGGCGGTGGGTTAGACGGTGAATCGTATCTTTGTAGGGGCGTATTGATGAAAGTTAAAAACTTAATCTGGTAGTCGGACCGTTGCATATCTGGTTAGGTTTCTGCCATCGCCCTCACCCGGCTTCGTCCGCCTCTGGCGGACTCAGCCGGCCTCTCCCAGAGGGAGAGGCGCGATCTATTCCCTCTCCCAGAGGGAGAGGGTTAGGGTGAGGGTGATCTCTCGCCCTAGCCTGCGCAGAGTTCCGCTCCTGGCGCATTACCCGATTAAGCTATTGAAGTTCATTAATACGCCCCTACGCATTCGGGGTCGAATTGCTTACCAAACGTATCATTCCATGTCTGGACGTGACGGCCGGCCGAGTGGTCAAGGGCACGAAGTTTCTGAATTTGCGCGACGCCGGCGATCCGGTTGAGCTAGCCGCCTTCTATAATCGGGAGGGCGCGGACGAGCTCGTCTTTCTTGACATCACCGCCAGCGCCGACCACCGGCCAACGATGGCCGATGTCGTGGCCCGCACCGCCGACCAAGTCTTTATCCCGCTCACCGTTGGCGGGGGCATCCGCACTTCTGACGAAGTGCTGACCATGCTGAGGGCCGGCGCCGACAAATGCGCGATAAATACTGCCGCCGTTTTGAAGCCAGAGTTGGTTGCCGAATCGGCCCACCGATTTGGCAGCCAGTGTATCGTAGTAGCGATTGACGCCCGACAGGTAGGCGACGACCAGGGCCGGCCGGTGTCGCCGGCCTGTTGGGAGGTGTATACGCATGGCGGCCGCCGGCCAACCGGCATTGACGCAATTGAATGGGCGGTAAAAGCCGAACAGTTGGGCGCCGGCGAGATTCTGCTCACCTCGATGGATGCCGATGGCACTCAGAACGGATATGATCTGGCCTTGAACGCGGCGGTATCGTCGGCGGTGTCTATCCCGGTCATCGCTTCCGGCGGCGCCGGCGAGTTGGAACATCTTTACGACGGCTTGACGGTTGGCAAGGCTGACGCGGCGCTGGTGGCGTCTATCTTTCACTACGGCAAATACCGTATCTCTCAGGCCAAGGATTACCTAGCCAAGCGGGGGATTCCTATTCGACCGCTTAGGCCGGATAACTAAGGACTAGCTCCCGATAATGGAACGGCCTATCCGGCGACCATTGACAATGACGGTTCTAGCGGCGGTCTGGAGCATCGCGCTGATTGCCTGCGTGGAACGCCCGACCCCGCCCGGCGTACTGACGGCCCAGGCGGTTCTGACAACGCTGCCGGCCGGGGCCCCATCGCCGAGCGCTGTTGCCCGGCCGACGATTGTTGCGACGCGGGCGGCGCCAGCGCCGACTGTTCGATCAGAGCGTCCGACAGCAACCCCGACCTCCACGACGATCACCCAGCCCGCGACTGCCATACCAAAACCGGCAGCGCCGCCGGCCCAGAAACCTGTCCCGTCGCCAACCGCTCCGCAAGCGGCCAAGCAACCTCCGCCGGCGATTACTCCGACACCGCCTTCTGCGCCAACGAATGTCAGCCAGCCGCTACCGGACCAGCAGGTGAATCTTCCCCGTATTCAAGAGCGCGTGCGCCAATTTCTGGTGATGGTCCGCGACTCGGCTGCTCCCGAGTTGGGCGCAGGGCTGGTGGTTGACAGTCGGGGACTGGTATTGACTAATCGCCACTTGATAAAAGGTGGCCAGATGCAGGTATTCCTACCGACTGGCCAGACCCTGCCGGCCAAAGTTGTGTGGTCATCGCCGCAGGAAGGCCAGTTCGGCATTGCGATATTGCAGACGCAGGAACCACTGCCATCGGCGCAACCGCTGCCTATCATCCCTTATGCGTCGGTACGGCCACAGGAGCCGGTGGTGGTCGCCGACTACAGTTCGCCGCGCCCGGCCGGCCGAACCTGGGAGTTGGAATAGTGCTGGACAAGCGAGAGCAGCAACCTTCGGGCGAAAAGGTGATCGTCCACAACGCCGTGACCGAAGGAAGTGGGGTAAGCGCCGTACTACTGAACGCGAATGGCGATGTGGTGGGGATCAGCGGGCTTACCATCAAGTCCCCGGACCCTCGGCTCCGGTTCGCCGTTTCAATCGAGTCCCTACAAAAGTTCATCAATGACGTTCGCGCCAACCCATCAATCCAGGCATCGAGTAGACCTAATCCTATTCAGAAGGGCTTGGGTCTCGAACAGAATTAGGTAGGGGCGTATTGTGCAATACGCCCCTACGAGGGCTTGCGGACTGCCAGCCAGACGGTCGAGCCGCGCCCAATCTTCGTTCCCGGCGCCGGCATCTGGCTGAGGACATGGCCGGGCTTGATCGAATTGAAGAAGTTTTTGTCCGCGACATCGGCTGCGGTCTGATAGTTGGCGTAGGTGTTGTTCAGGCTGGCGGCGGTAACCTGCCGGCGCGCCTCCTCCTCCGGCAACCCAACCAGGTTCGGCACGACCGGTTCGGTGACAGTTTCACTCGGCGCGCCAATCGGCGTCGGCGCGCCAACTGGCGTCGGCGCGCCAACTGGCGTCGGCGCGCCAACTGGCGTCGGCGTAGTGACCGGTAATAATGGCGTTGGCGTGGCATTTGGCGCGGCCCATCGCTTTGGCAGCGCGTCTTCGACGAACCAGTCTATGACTACTTTTTTATCCGGCGCTGGTCGCAGGCCGGTTTCGGCGTCCACCGAGGCGCGTATTAAGCCTGGCGGACGCTCGTACCACTGGACCGGCTCATCTTGAAGAGCTTTTTCCATAAAGCCATGCCAGATGAATCCCGCGCCTCTTGCGCCGAACACGTTGTCCATCGGCGTGTTATCGGCATTGCCCACCCAGACGCCAACGACCAAATTCGGGGTGTACCCGATAGTCCAGGAGTCCTCGAAGTGCTCGGTGGTGCCTGTCTTGGCGGCGGCCGGCCTGGACAACTCAAGGTAACTGTTTGGCCCGTAGGTTCCCTCTCGGGCCTTGTCGTCGGACAGGATGTCACTAATCAGCCAGGTGGACTGTTCAGAAGCCAACCTGACGCGCTCAGGTGTTGGTTGCTCGAAGATGACGGCGCCAGCCGAATCAACAATCTTGGTAATGACGATTGGCTCTAGCTGACTGCGACCAGGCTGGCGCTCCGCTTCCGGTACTGGTGCGCCAACCTGTACGCCCTGGTTCGCCAATGCGGTGTAAGCGTAAACCAGGTCTAGCAATCGAACTTCACCACCGCCTAATGTCAACGACAGGCCGTAGCGTTGCGGTTCATTCAAGCTGGTGATGCCAAATCGGTGAACAGTATCCAGCAGGGCCGGCACGCCAATCTGCTGCAACATCTTGACTGCCGGCACATTAAGCGAGTTGCCCAATGCGCGACGGACGGTGACCGGCCCGCGGAACTGGTTGTCATGGTTGCGTGGGACGTAAGGCGGCTGGCCTCTGCCACCATCGAACACGGTCTTTTCATCCTTGATAATAGTGGCAGGCATCGCCATCTTCTTTTCAAAAGCGGTCAGGTAAGTGAAGGGCTTTAAGGTGGATCCGGGTTGCCGTTCAGCGATGGCCATGTTAACCTGGCCATCTATCTCCTTATTCCAATAGTCCACGCTGCCCATCATCACCAGCACTTCGGCTGTCTTTGGGTCAATGGCAACCAGCGCAGCGTTGTTCGCATTGAATTGACGTAGATCGGCGACACGTTGGCCGGCAATCTTTTCGGCCGCGCTCAATAGATCCAGGTCCAACGTGGTGTACACCCGCAGGCCACCGTAATAGATCTGGTTGGAGCCATACATTTTCTCCAGCAGGTCACGAACATAGACAACGAAATGCGGCGCCTGGATCTCCTGCTTAGGTGATTCAAGTCTGAGTGATTCTTCCTGGGCCTTTAGCGCGGTTTCCAGGTCGAGAAATCCGTGCCTTACCATCAGATTCAAGACTTCATATTGCCGGGCTTTGGCCGCCTTGGGGTTAGAGAACGGGTTGTAACGGTTTGGCGACTGAATCAGGCCAGCAATCATCGCCGATTCCGCCCGTGTCAGCTCGCCAACATGCTTGTTGAAGTAGGTTTGTGCCGCCGCTTCGACCCCGTATGCCAGGTTGCCGAAGTAAACCTCGTTCAAGTACCGTTGAAGGATCTCCTCTTTCGAGTACTTTTGCGAGAGACGGTAAGCTAGCACCGCTTCGCGGATCTTGCGCCGGTAGCTCTGCTCGTAGCGCTCTTCCGGGGATAGGAGCACGTTGCGGACTAGCTGTTGGGTGATAGTGCTGGCGCCTGATATTACGTCCTGTCCCCGTATGTTTTGAATGAAGGCGCGCAAAATTGCCTTCAGATCATAGCCCGGGTTGGTAAAGAAGCCGGGGTCCTCGGTGCCTACTACCGCCTCGATTAGATATACCGGCATCTCATCGTATTTCACGATCGTTCGCCGGCCGCCCTGCGGATCAATGATCTCGTATAACATGCGACCCTTGCGGTCGTAGATCGTAGCCGTCTTGAATGCCGGTCGCTCGACGGCGGCGTCAACGTCCGGCAGGTCTTTGGTGATGTCGGAGAAGGCGCTGCCGGCCGCCAAGAATCCGAAGCCAAGCATGAAAATGATGCTCAAAACTACTATGGTCATTGTAAGCAGGCCAAAAGTCCCGAATACAGCCACACCGCCTAGCGCCATCAGGGCAGGCGAGCGAGAGCCTTGTCGCCGCTGACTACGGCTTACTCGCAACGACACGCCATTGGCCGCTCGTCCATTTCGATATGGAGGTTGTCTGCGACTCGCCATCAAGCCACCGCCGACGGACAAGTCATGCCGGTGTCGCTTCCAATTTTATTGATAGCTCCTGCTCCTCAACCTTTTCAGCGGTTAGTCGCACCACCTTGACCTTGATCGAGTCACCCACTTTATGACGCGACAGCGCGCGCAAAAGGTCAACGACACCTTGAATCTTACCATCGTCTATGGTGGTTATGATGTCGCCCTGGCGAAGACCGGCGCGGCTGGCTGGCGAGCCGGGTTCGAGACGGGCCACTATAACGCCTGCTTTCACCGGCAATTGGTAACGCCGGACCAGGTCGCTGCTTATTGTGATCGGCGTGATGCCCAGCCAGGGACGAATAACCCGGCCAGTCTTGAGCAAATCGTCAATGACCGGCTTGGCGCGGTTGATGGCGATGGAGAATCCGAGGCCGGCCCCCGGCGCCTGGATGATCACCGTATTTATACCGATTACCTGGCCCTGGAGGTTCAGCAGCGGCCCGCCGGAATTGCCGGGATTTATAGCGGCGTCGGTCTGAATCAGACCGAACAAAACATTTCCGCCTTGCACCTCGATGTAACGGTCGAGCGCCCCAACGATGCCGGCTGTGACCGTAGGCCCCCCTTCCAATGCCAGCGCATTACCAATCGCGACAACCCACTCTCCGATCTGCAACTTGTCCGAGTCGCCCAAATCGGCCTTCGGCAAGTTGCTGCCGTCAATCTTGACGACGGCAAGATCGCTGCTTGAATCGGTCCCGATGATCCGGGCGTCGAAAATCCTGCCATCCGCTAGCGTCACTTGCAGCAGCTGTGAACCGGCGACGACGTGGTTGTTGGTCAAGATCAAGCCCGACTGGTCGAAGATAACGCCAGAGCCGGTGCCGGCCTCAACCGGAATTGGCCTCAAAAACTCGTCTAGGGCGACTTGTTTATTAGTGATTTGGACAACAGCCGGCCTCACGGTTCGGGCGACGCGAGCTATGGCGCCAGCGTCATCCGGCAGCCCGGATGACGGGCTGGCCTGTGCGCTGGCCGGTTGTTGCTGGCCGGCTGGCGCGCTTGGGGGGCTGGCAGCCGCGGCCACCTGGACGGTGGTTGAAATCGGCGACGGCAACCGCTCGGCAATCGTCGGCTTAGCTGCAACTGCGGTGTTAGTAGGTTGCGCGGTTGTCGCAGTTAGGCCGGCAACGGCTACCGGCTTGGCGTCTACCTGGCGGGGTTTGATCTCAATCTTCGACCCAGCCGGCGCCGGCGCGCAGGAAACAGTCAACAACGCGATGAGGGTCATCGCTGACACAGCTACGAGCAGGCAACGCCAACTCAAGCAAACAGCTTTGTTCACCCGAATAATCACGCTCATCGGATTCTCAGATTGGCGAGGAAACAAAAATCCCATTCGCCGGCGAATTATATCACTTCACTGCATTCAGTCTTCGTGAAAGGTAAAATGGCTAAGGCTTTTT
>JBCLEL010000126.1:0-6887 GCA_038913435.1 Chloroflexota bacterium | reverse complement strand
CCGGTGGGAGCAAACGAAGTGGTCTCGATCAATCCCCCAGCCGGCGCAAGGGGTCGGCCGGCTTCAACCAACTGGCTCTCATCGCCATTGCCCATTTTGCTGCGAATCGCGCTGGCGCTGGGTCTGTTCGCCGGCTTGTCCACCGGCCTCTGGCTGGTGCTCTCAGCCGGCTTGGGCCTTCCGTTGCCGATCTCCTGGCTACCACTTACCCAGGCGCACGGCCAGGTCCAACTGCTTGGCTTCGCCGGCCTGTTTGTCTTAGGCGTCGGCGCCCAGGTCTTTCCAACGTTTCTAGCCAGCCGGCTGCAACGTCCTGAGCTAGCCACCCAAGCCGGCCTGTTGCTGGCCGGCAGCGTCGTACTGCGGGCCGGCGCTCAACTGCTTGATCCGTCGCCGGCGCGGGCGGTGGCGCTGGCGGTCTCAGCGTTGGCCGGGCCGGCGGCGCTGGTCTGGTTCGCCCGGGCGATGCTGCCGGTTATGCGCTCGACAATCCAGTCCGGCGGCCTCTGGCTGCGATTTGCTATGGTCGGCTTTGCAGGTCTGGGCTTGTCCTGGTTGGTCAACCTGCCGGCGGTCTGGCAGTTGATAACAGGCGCTAGTTTTGTCCCGCTGTCGCTGGACAAAGCTCTGGTGCACTTGCAACTGTGGGGCTTTTTGATCGCCTGCACCCTGGGAGTCAGCCTGCAGGTGTTCCCAAAACTGTTGATCCTGCGCCCCCCGCACGAACGTCTGCTGGTCGTCTCATTCTGGCTCTACTTGGCCGGCGCGCTGGCGGTGAGCGCCGGCTGGCTGCTGATCGAGGCCGGCCTCTTTGTCGCTGGCCCAGCCCTGCGAGCAGCCGGCTGGTTGGCGATAATGGCTGCTCTGATTGGCTACCTGGCTGGTCTGCGCCTGTATGAACCTCTGGCCCGACCTTCGATGCACCCGGAGGTAACCTACCCGACATTGCGCTGGTTCCGGCTGGCCTACGCCTTTCTCCTGGCGGGAGCGTTGATCGCCACCTATCTCTCGTTGCGCGAGCTGGCCGGGCTTGGCGGGGCCGGCCTGACCGAGCTATCGGCCGGCCGGCACGCGGCGGCGACGGGGTATCTGCTGGTGATGATCGTTGGAATGTCGGCTCGGATCGTGCCCGGCTACTCGGCCTGGGCATATCAGCACGCCGGTGAGAACGAATGGATAATCCGGCTGCTGCTAGCCGGCGCACTGCTGCGAGTTGTGGCTGAGTTCGCCGGCGGCTATCTGCAGCCGTTCAGTTGGCTTTTAGTGGCCGGCGCGTTGGCGGCGGCGGTTGCCCTGACCTGGTGGACGGTGCGCGCTTGGTTCAGCTTGCCGGGCCTAGGACAGTCTGGCGGCTAGCAGCTATGGATCTAGCGCCCTTGCAAGATGACCAGCCCGTTGTCACCATCGGCTACGTAAACGATGCCGTTGCGGATGATGGACGCTCTAGCCTGGCCCGGCGTGGTGACGGTGGTTATCGCCTTTGGCGCCGCTGGATTTGACACGTCCATCAACACGACATCACCGTTGCTGACAACCGCCAGGCCGTTTTCCACCGCTACATGCATCGTGTCCTTGCCAGTTTCCACTCTGCCTACCTGGGCCGGCCCCGCCGGATTAGTCAAGTTATAGATTGTCAGGGCGCCACCGCCGGCCACATAAAGATACGGCGGGTCGAAGGCGCTGGTTAGCGGGAAGTTGGCCGGCGGGGCCAGGGCTGAACCGCCGCCAACATTGGTCGGCCGGACCTCGCCAACTTTGCGCGGTCGGCGTAGGTCCGTCAGGTCATAGAGCGTGACGGCGTAAGGTGGCGTCGCGCCGGTCTCCTCGCTGAGAAACACTAGGCCGGCGAAGGATGACACGCTGACAAAAGCCTTGCGTTTCTCGATCGTCGCCGCCACCGTCAATGGCCGAGCGCGCAGGTTAATGATCTGGGTATTGGCCGCGCCGCCGGCCAGGATCAAGCGGTCGGCGTAAAGATCAATGGTGGAGTAGCCGGCGCTCTCAGTCTGGACGTAGGGAATTATCTCCGACGGCCCGGCCGGCCCCCGGTCCTCCGATAGCTCAAACACCCGCAGGTGTGGCTTCGTATTGGCCGAGAAGACGACTAGGAACTCTCGACTGGCCGCCACGTCGTCGGCGACGGCGTCAATGTGGCCGGTCAGGGTTGGCCGGATAGGGTCGGATACATCAACCAGGCGGACCCCGCTCGCGCCAGCGGCTACGTACAGCTCGTTGCCGGCCAGTGCCAGGTTCACCGCCTGGCCAGCCAGCTTTAGCTGGCCGATCAAGCTGCCGGCTCGTGTGGTCTGGCCCGGCGACTGGCGGCCGGCCGTCGGGCTGGGCGGCATTGGTATGGGTATGATAGTCGCGGCTGGCTGCGAGCCGGCTGGCAGCATCGTCGCCGTTGCTACCGGCGACCGCTCAACCGGCCGGCTGACCGGCGACAGCGGTCGGACCAGCGTTGGCTCAGCCGGCGCCAGCGGGCCGACGCAGCCGGCCAGCGCCAGTATGAAGACTAGGCCGGCGGCGATTCCTCTAGCTATTCGCCGAGCCGCCCTGCGAATGATCCCTGAGGAGAGTCCGAGCATCGAATCAAACCCAGCAGTCCGAACAGGTCAAGGTTAATCTACCTAAAACTTGAGAAACTGGCGGGCTGAGCGCGTAACCAGATCGAGCCAGCCAACGGAGAAGAAGCGCACGCCCTGCTCAAACCGCTTGGGACGTAGGGCCAACTCCTCATCGGAAGTCCCGCCCTGCCACATGTGCCGGCCGGCCGCTAGCACCTGCTCGAATATCCGCTCGACTATCTCTTGCACCTTCGGATGGTTCCACTGCCCCTGATAGCCGAGCGAGGTTGACAGGTCGCGCATGCCAACGCCAAACACGTCTATCCCATCCACCTTCAGTATCTCCGGCAGGTTTTCCACCCCCTCCATGTCCTCGATGATGACAAAGATCATCGTCTCCCGGTTCGCCATCTCCTGGTAGTAGTCCGACTTATGCACCAGACCGTAGCCGGAGGCGCGGGCATGGGTGGCAAAGCTGCGCTGCCCGACCGGCGCAAACTTAGTGTTTGCCACCAGTGCCCTGGCCTCGGCGGCGGTCTTCACGTGTGGCACCATGACCCCGATTGCGCCGGTGTTGAGATAGCGGTTCAGCAGGCGCGGATCGTGATAGGCGATGCGGATGACCGGCGACACGCCAACCGCGTTGGCCGCTCGCACCATCTCGGTGCAGGTCTCGACGCTCATCTGGCCCTGCTCGGCGTCAATCATGACATAGTCAAACCCTAGCAGACCAATCGCTTCAACCAATTCGGGCGATGGGATATGTATGGCACAACCAAAGACTGGCCCTTGCTCCGCCTTGCTACGTAGCGATCCTCTCAGCATAGAACCCTCCAAATGTTTAGAGTGTGCAATACAGCATTGAGCATAATAATTGAGGCGCATTACTCAACCTTACTGCTTGTTGCGATATTATGCGGTATTAACAGTAGCGCGGGGCCTTGTGCCCCGCCCGTCCCTCTGCAGGGGACAAGCCCCTGCGCTACAAAGCTCAATGCTTTTGCACTCCGCTGTAGGTTGAGGGAAGTATATCTCGCTGGGCGGCTGGCACGACCAAATTGGCCAGGACGTAGAGACTTTAATATAATCTGTTCTTATAGTCCAGAGTAGCAATTTATGGTAAAAATATACTTGACATACCCACGCCACGAGGCAAAATGTGGGGGCATGGCAAGCAGAATCCTACTCCGTCGCGGGCACAGTGGGCACGCTGTATGCGACCTGAACGTAGCCGGTGACCGGACGATCAGCGACAGGGGCAGCGGGAATCTCTAAATGGAGCCTGAGGTCACGGCTTTTCGCCTTGTGCGCCAATAGCCTCTTCCACATTAGTTCGGCGTACTGAATCTTGTTGTCAATCAGCACGACGTTCCGCGACATCTTCTCCGCTGCCAGTCCCGTTGAACCGCTGCCCGCGAACGGGTCAAGCACGTTGTCGCCTTCCTTCGTGAACAGGTTGATGAAGAAACTCGGCAAACCAACCGGGAAGACGGCAGGATGCCCCATGTTCTTCCCGACTAAAGCAACGTGCACGGTGTTGCCGGGAAGAACGAGTTGCTCGTCTTTCCAGTTTCGCAGGTCGCGACCAAATCCGCTACCATTCTCGCTGTTGTGTCGCTCTGCACTTTTGCCGTTCAGGTTCGCCAGTCGTTTTTTCGCCCACTTGCCCACTCCTATCCGAACGGCGTCCTGATACATGGCAAAGTCCTTCTGCTTTGTCATGTGGAAGCAGTATTCCCACTCGTCACGCAGGCGGTTCTTCCAGTAACCCGGCATGGCGTTAGGCTTCACCCAGAGATAATCGTCAACGCAGCGCCAGCCCTTGTCTGACAGTGCCATGATCGTCTTCCAGACATAGCGGTCGCGAACGCCGTCAATGACCTTGTCCTTGATGTTCAGGACGAACGAACCATCATCGGCTAACACTCGCCAAAACTCATCGTGAAAAGTCAACATGAAGTCGGCGTACTTGCTCACGCTGATACTGTCATAGTGGCGCTTCCGCGCGTCAGCATACGGCGGAGAAGTGACGATCAAATTGAAGTGGCCGTCAGGGACGGTCTTCAAAATCTCCAGCGCGTCGCCGCAGTAGATGTCTGTTGAGTAGCAGTTGACGTTTTTCATTTCGCAACACCGCAGAAGAGATTGACCAATTTGAACGGGTCATTGAAAATGCCTTTGTCATCCACAAGGCCGCGCTTGCGGCAGCAATCCCCGAACGATTCGATCAACTCGGCGGGAATCGGCACATGCATGGTTTCCGGTTTCTCTGTTTCGAGGAGCATGGTCAATACGGTGGTGATAATCTCATCGTATGAGCAATTGGTGAAGAACGGCCAGAAGAACGTTGACTTCCAAATCTCAGTGTTCACAGAGTACGGCTGATTTGTTTTCTTTTCACGCCGAACGCTTCTGCCCCCCTTGTCCATCGCGATGCCGAACACGCACAGGTAAGGACACGCTCTGTTCATGTCGTTAATGGCAACGTCCTCCATTGCCCTAATTGCTTTCGGAAAGTCCTGTCCCCCTACCGTGTTCGCACGGTTTTTCACTGAGACATAGATCGCAAGCTGGCCCTTCAGTTCACGATAACCGACGGTCACGGTGAAGTCCGCTTCCTGTTTCCCAGTGTCTGAAACCGAACTGAACCTGCCAGTGTGGCTCGCTCCGTCCTTCGCGATGTACTGATAGCGCCAGCCGGAGTTCATTCGCTCTTTTTGTAGCGTGCGGTTGCGGAACTGTTCTTCTGCCACCACGGAGTAATGACGGTTATGGCACTGGTGCGCGGTTGAAGCGGGATCGCCGCAGTAGGTGAGGAAGTAGTCGAACAAGTCCTTCCCGGATTCGCGATACCGCGCCCGAATCTCCTCATCAGTCGAGCCGTCCTCGATTTTCAGTATCGCCCGACTTGACTTCACGCTGGCATAGGCGATGGCGTTCAGAACGATACTGCGAAGCTCGCTCTCGGATGGCTTGCGCTTGTGTGGCACGAGCGTCGCGTCGTCGAGGAATTCGCCTTTGCGGGGTAATTCTGGACGACGGATTTCTTCATCGATCAGTCCCTTGCGTTGCCGCTTTACGCTTCTTGGTGCGCGCTTTCTTCCGCGCGTTCTCCTTCATCTTCTGCTGTATCTCTCCCTTCGGCTCGTCGAAGAGGCACTTCGCCAGTCGCTCAAAGCGTTGATACGGAGTAAGTTCGTCTGGCATCGACACGGGCTGAATCATCTGTTCTCGCATGAGAAGAGTGTAGCAGTCGAACGAAGCAATCTCAATTGGAAAACGTCTATTTTCAGACCGGCCGGCGGAGACCAGGCTCACCCCGTAGGAAGAACCGAAATGGCGCATGCTGGATTTACGAGATATCTGCTAAAATGCCAACATCTCTGTCCGACACATTTCTTAGAATGGAGCGTCAGATGGCTACTACCCGACACGAAGTCGAGAAAATGCCTGCCTACCGGCAAGTCCCTTCCTCCGAACAGTTGGCGGAGTGGACAAACGACTTTGAGCGCGATGGCTTCTGCGTAATTCCAAACGTGCTGTCGCCCACGGAAGTCGTCGAGCTACGCGAAGGGGTGATCCACGCCTTTGATGGTCCTGATCCCAGCGGTTACGAAGGCAAGATCATCCGTCACCAGATGTTCTTAAAGGGAAGTCGCTTCGAAGACCTGATTGATCGCAGCCCGGTGATAGACGCGATTGAGGCGATCCTGGGACCGACCTGCCACATGATCTCGATGAACGCGATCGTGACCCGTCCCGGCGAGGGGATCATCAAGTGGCACGCCGACGAGACCGTCCACTATCCGCGACCAGAGGGCGTGCCGCTTGACCCACGAGTCCCCATGCCGACGCTGATAGTCCAATCCATGTTTTACCTGGTTGACGTGGACGAGGCAATCGGTCCAACCCAGTTTGTACCCCGTAGCCAGCGCAGCGGTCGCCAGCCGGATCCGGAAAACCTGACCTACGAAGGACGCGGTATTCACAGCGTTCTGGTAAATGCGGGAGACGTGGCCCTTCAGAACGGCCAGACCTGGCACCGTGGGGCGCCAAACATGAGTGAAGATCGCACCAGGGTGGTTCAACAGGTCAGCTATGGTCGCCGTTGGATCGCTCAGCGTTTTTACCCATTTGTCAACCATCATATGCCGGAGGACTTGCTAGAGCGTTCGTCCGAGCGTCGCAGACGGCTCCTCGGCATACATCCACGGGGGGCTTACGGATAGAGCGATAGCGGTGGCGGCTGGGCGCTGCCGGTGGACATAGCCCACTGACGCACGGACGAATACTTCCACCTGCCTGAGCAGCCACCTAGTG
>JBCLEL010000125.1:0-6902 GCA_038913435.1 Chloroflexota bacterium | reverse complement strand
AAGCGCGCGCAGTTAACTCGCAACTGCTCGGCCATAACTGGCAATTCTACTGCCCTGACATCAGCCAGCATCCGGAATGTCTCAACCAGGTAAGCCGGCTCGTTGCGCTTTCCCCGGTAAGGCGCTGGCGACAGGTAGGGAGCGTCCGTTTCGATCAGAATAGCTTCGTTTGGCAAAGAACTGGCAACCTGACGCAGATTATCCGCCTTTCGATAGGTCAAATTGCCGGCAAATGATAGCAGATAGCCCGCGTCAAGCGCACGTTTGGCAAGCGCCTCCGTTCCACTGAAGCAGTGCAGCACGCCGGCTGGCCGGCCCTGCAACCGGCTGCCGGTCGTCCTAGCGTGTCTCTCCAACCGGCTGATGACCTCTTCGTCAGCTTGGCGGTTGTGAATCACCACTGGCAGCGCCAGCTCAGCGGCCAGCGTCAACTGGGCCTCAAACGCCTCGTATTGCCGGCTGGCCGGCGTGTATTCCCGGTAAAAATCTAGGCCGATCTCGCCTATTGCCACCACCGACGCCTGACGAGCAAGCTCGCGAAGCGACTCGATAGATGATTCGTCGAAAGAGTTGGCATGGTTGGGGTGGATGCCGACCGCGATCTTCACCCGCTCGTCGCCGGCGAACAGGTCCAGCGCCCGCCGAGCGTCAACCAGATCAGTTGAAACAGCTATCATCCAGCGCACGCCGGCTTGCCTCGCCCGGTTCATCGCTTCGTCAAGGGCGGCGGTAAACTGCTCGTCGGTCAGGTGGCAGTGGGTATCAACTAGACTTAGTCCGTTACTCAATTTTCGGGAATAGCACTTCGCCGGCTGCCTGGATCGTGAATCCAGCGCCGGCAGCGCCCCAACGCGCCACTTCAGGCAACGGATCCGATTGTGGGGCTGGTGGCAGGCCAAGCTGCGTCAAGATTTTGTCGGCGCTTGCTGGCATCACCGGCCAGATCACTTGCGCGCAAATGCGTATCCCCTCGGCCAGCGCATAAAGCACTTCAGCCAAACTTTCCCGGTTGGCCTTGGCCAGTTGCCAGGGCTGCGTTTCCTCAACAAACTGGTTCAAGCGAACCACAATCTCACGGGTTGTCTCACTGGCTGCCACAAAGTCAATCTCGACCAGCCTTTCGATTGCTTTCTTCGCCGCCAACTCGACGAACTTTCGCAGTTCTTCGACATCAGACTCAGATCGCTGTGAAGTCGCGACCGTTCCTTTGAAGTAGCGATGGATCATGCTGGTGACCCGGTTGACGAGGTTGCCAAGCTCGTTGGCAAGCTGTGCGTTGTAGCGGGCCTTGAAGTTCTCCAGATTGATGTCTCCGTCCTGACCAAATGGAATCTCTGTCAACATCAAGAAACGCGCGCCATCAATTCCGAAACGATCTACAAGCGCGGCCGGCGGCAGAAAGTTGCCCAATGTCTTGCTCATCTTCTGACCACCGACCGTGAAAAAGCCGTGCGCAAAGACAACCTTCGGTGGCTTGACTCCGGCTGCCATTAGCATCGCCGGCCAGATGATGGCGTGAAACCAGAGAATGTCTTTCGCCATCAGATGAACGTCAGCCGGCCAGTAGCGTTCAAATGTCGGAGAGTCATCCGAGTACCCAACGCCTGACAGATAGTTGATAAGCGCGTCCACCCATACGTAAGTAGTCTGCTTGGGGTCAAACGGCAGTGGAATACCCCAACTCAACTGCGCCCGCGAAATACTGAGGTCGCTCAAGCCGACTCTAAGCTTGCCGACAACCTCATTATGCCGGGTGGCTGGCTTGATCTCGTAGTAGTCTGGCGAATTTGGGTCTTCGAGCGCCGCTAGTAGCCGGTCGCGGAAAGCCGATAGTTTGAAGAAGTAGTTTTCCTCCGAGTAAACGATAGGCTCGCGGTTGTGGTCAGGGCACTTCCCGTTAACCAGGTCTTCCTCAGTCTTAAAACGCTCGCAACCTACGCAGTAAAGTCCTTCGTAAACACCCTTGTAGACGTAGCCACGCTCATACAAGCAACTCAGCAGATTGCGCACCGACTCTTCGTGGCGGAGATCGGTAGTCCGGATGAAGTGGTCGTAGCTAATGTCTAGTTGCCGCCAGGTTCTCTTGAAATGTTCTACGATCCGATCGCAAAAGGCTTTTGGCTCCAGTCCGGCTGCCACCGCTGCCTCTGCTATCTTTGCGCCGTGCTCGTCAGTCCCGGTGAGAAAGAAGACATCGTGCCCCAGCCGGCGATGGACTCGCGCCAGCACGTCGGCGGCAATAGTGGTGTAAGCATGACCTATATGCGGCACGTCATTGACATAGTAAATAGGCGTCGTTATATAGAACTTTGACACGATCTCTACCAGATAAAGGCTGTAGAACTACTGATCTACCACCGTCATTTTGAGGGATCGTCACTCTGAGGCCGTAGGCCGAAGAGTCTTATCGGAGCTTGGAGATTCTTCGCCTCCGCTGCGCTCCGGCTCAGAATGACATCACTCATTTTTCCGGTGGCGAACCACTACCAGTTCTTTTTGGATATTGGGTAATGTCAAATGTTAGCATCTTTCTCCAGCGCCAACAAAACCCGGTAGACATCCCGCCGGCTGACGCCGGTCTGCCGGCTGATGCGTCGTGAGATAGCTCCGAACCGGCCTTCCTCTGGCAGAGCATCCTCGGCCTCGGACGCCGGCGAGTCGGCGCCGCCCTCAATGACAATCGTGATCTCGCCGCGCCAGGAGCGACCGGCCAGCCGATCGGCCAACTCGCGGCAGGTCCCCCGTAGCAACTCTTCGTGCAGCTTGGTCATCTCGCGGGCGATCAGCAGCCGACGGTCCGGCAACCCTTCCGCCAGCGCCGGCAAAGTCTTCGCAATTCTGTTCGGCGACTCAAATGCGACAGTAGTAGCCTCCGAATGAGCTATCATCTCGATCAAAGCCGCCGCCCGCCCGCTTGTTCGAGGCCAGAAACCGATGAACTCAAAGGGCATAGCCGCGAAGCCGGACGCCGACACCGCCGCCAGGACCGCGCTGGGGCCGGGGATCGGCGTCACCTGGTAGCCGGCCTGCCACGCCTCATCAATCAATCGCGTCCCCGGATCGCTGACGGCTGGCGTCCCCGCCTCGCTCAACAAAGCAACATCACCGGCGGCTAATGCCGCCAGCACTTGCGGAACGCGCTGACGGTGGTTGTGCTCGTTGTAGCTCAATAGCGGTCGGCTGAGTCCCAGATGTTCTAGCAGTCGCTTGGTGGTGCGGGTGTCCTCAGCCAAGACTAACGTTACGGACCTGAGGATTTCGCCAGCCCGTTGGGAAATGTCACCTAGATTGCCAATAGGGCCGGCGACAACGTAGAGGACACCCAATCGCTAGACCTCGCTAGACAGTGCAGCCCTAGCCGCGTCACGCTCGCTCCAGGCGTTCTCTGCCAACGTCCAGAGGCCGGCCGAGACCAGATTGTGCCCGCCGAGCAAGACCGGCCAGCCAGACTTTCTGAGCTCCTCGATCAATCGCTTCAACGCTGGATGGGCGATCTGCTCGGCAAGTAATAGGTCGGAAGCGAAGCGGTCAGCCTGGGTCGGTTGCCAGCGCATGTGCGCCATTAGCACCCGGCTGTCTATCACCGCACCGTCGGCCATTTTGGACATCACCTCGACGAAGCCAGCCGGCCCCTGCGTCTCCAACAGCGTTCCCAGTACCGAGCGGACCAAGCCGGCCTCCTCGCGGCCACTGGCGCGCATGCCCCGTTCCTCGGAGAATACGCGCTTCCGGCAAGCCGTCTCCGTTTCCAATACCTGCCACAGGCCGGCGCCAACCCGACCGCTGACCAGCAGTTCGCGGTCGGGATCAATCGCAATCGAACGAATCTGCTCGATGCCTGCCGGTGTAAATCCGCCAAGCTGTACCAATGACCGAATGCCGGCCGGGCAGTTTGGGTGATAGGCCGCAATCACCACGTCAATCACGGTGTCAATATCGAACTGGTTGGCCAGTGATCGCTGTGGCAGCCTGGCCGGCAGCCCACTCTTGGCCAGACGGAAAGCCAGGTCATTGTCAATTGCCGGCAGCTCGATGTTGTTTAGCGCACTGGCCGGCCGCACAAGCGCGAAGTCCGCCGAAAAGAGGTTGTTTGGCACTACGCCGGGCTGGTTGTCGAGCAGCGCCAAGAAGTCATCCCAGTCACACTCGCTCATCAGGGCGGCTGAGCCGCCGCCTACGTAAAGCACCTGTTCTGCTTCTCGCTTGTCCGCCAGCGACGCCAGCGTGCGGCCGAAGTGGAACCTCTCGTCGGAGAGAACGACATCGGCGCCGTGGGCCTGAGCCAACTCCAGCAGCTCCGGGTCATCGCTGACGATGGTTGGCGCTTCGACGCCAGCGACGCCGGACAATCTTGAGATTGTAGATAAGGCCGCCTTCCTCCTGGCGTCAACGACGAACCGTTCCAGGGCGGAGTCGGCCCTGGCGCTCAGGAAGATGATTGGAACGGTCGAAACAGCCATATTATTTGTCTCCACCGCTAACGGCTAGCACTCTTGTTGCGGTGTGAAACTCAGGTCCTATGTGCGCTCGGAGGCTCGGGAAGGAATTAGTGATCACCCAGATTCTTACCACTTTTCCGCAGAAACTTTACGTATCTTTGGATCACTTGCCCCGCCACTGCTTGACATTGCCCGACGTCTTTCAAAGATACCACTGCTGGTGCATCTACAGAGGCGATATGCGCTACACCGAATCTGTTGCGGATATTATGCAGAGGTCTAATTGCACGGTCGTAATATTCTTTATCAAGCCCAAACTTCTTATATCTCGACTGATGATCCTTTTCTCCGGATGGATCTCCCACAATCTTTGCCATAGCTTTCCAAAATTCCAAGAAACATGGGGCCTCTAGTACCTGTCCCACGCCTTGCTCTGTCATCAGACGATATAGGGTGCCTCCATTGACGAAGTATCGGAGTGCTTGGTCTAAGCGCTCATCTGTCGGTAACCCGTCAAGCATGTCGCTAGCATTTAGGATTGCCTCCTTGAGACTACTCAAGTTGTACGCGTGCACTCGCATCAAAGTCACCCGAGGTGAAAGAGGCACTGGGGCACCATCTTGGACTGCTTGGAGTATGCCGAATGATAGGTGGCTACCCCCTAGAAACGTGGATACAAGAGGACAAAGCCGCCCTATTTCTTGACTGATCAGCATTAGCGCCTCGGAGACGTTGTTGGCCTCCAATATCGCGTGCAGAAAATTATCATCGATCTGGCATTCAATATTATTGACCACAAACGTCGCAGTGAGGCGATCGTCATATTCCCGGTAGCGGGAGAGGGTTCCGTGACCTACAATGTTGTGGGTCCTGAAATCGAGGGTCGGCGAATAATGGTGACTAGGGGCCGCTTCGACTATAGTCCAGTGTTCTTCAGGCAATCCGAATATCTTCGGTGGTTCCAAGGTCACCACCACTTCATACCGGGGCATCGGTCTATCTCCAAGCAACGCGCTAGACGAATCTAAAACTGAAGAGCCATACAATATACGCATCACCCGCGAATAGTAGGCATTATCAATTCTATAATTAGCCGGCATGCTTGAATATCAAAAAGCGGTTGAAGCGGTCTGGGCATTTGGCGATTTCTTCGAGCGCCAGAGCGGGCATACCTTTGCCAGCGCCGGCATCGAGTTAGACCGCGTCCGCCGGCTGCTCAAACTTGTTGGGTCGCCTCAACTTCAATTCCCTGTCATCACTGTTGCCGGCACCAAAGGTAAAGGTTCGACCAGCGCCATTATATCCAGTATATTAGCTGAGACCGACCGGCGCGTCGGTTTATATACCCAGCCGCATCTCCATTCCTACCGAGAACGAATCCGGGTTAATGGCGAGCCGATAGACCCGCAGACTTTCACCGAGGTAGCGGAATATGTGGTCAATCTTGCCGGCCAGGTCAACGCCGAGCTAGTCAACGACAGATCTTTGACCGCTTACGAGGTTGGAACAGCAGTAGCCTTGCGCCACTTTGCCGAAGTCAAAGTTGACGTGGCGGTGCTGGAGGTGGGTCTCGGCGGACGGCTGGACGCCGTCAACGCGGTGGACGCCGACCTGACAGTCATCACACCGATCAGCCGCGACCATACCGCCATACTTGGCTCTACACTGGCGAAGATAGCGGCGGAGAAGGCCGGCGTTATGCGACCTGGGCAACCGGTCATCATCGCGCCGCAACGCGAGTCGGCCCGCCGGCAGTTGGCGCGGTCTGCCAGGACAATCAGCGCCAGGCCAACCTGGGTGGATAGCAAGCGACTGCCCGCGTCAGACGAAATCGAGGTGGATATTGCCGGCGGCCGGCAGCGGTTTCGGTTACGCACCGAGCAGAACGACTATGGCTTGGTGGATACCGGTCTGCTAGGAGCACACCAACGGTTGAACGCGCTAGTGGCCGCCATCGCAGTTGAAAGTTTCCTCGGCTTTGTTGATCGCCAGGTTGTCATCGCCGGCCTGGCAAAAGTCCAGTGGCCGGGCCGGCTAGAACTAGCCCGGCCAAACTCCATTGGCCCGCTGGTAGTTCTCGATGGCGCTCACAACGACCACTCGGCTATGGCGCTAGCGGACTCGATCCGAGAGCTGTTTCCGACGGCGCCGATGGTTGACTTTGTGATCGGAGTGTCGTCAGGAAAGGATTGCCTGGCGATAATCAAGGCGCTCGAACCACTGGCCCGGCGCTTTTACGCCACGTCATCGCGCCACCCGCGCGCTTTGCCGGCTGATGCGCTGGCGCAACAGATCAGAAAGCGGTCGTCCAAAGAGGTTGTGGTGACGCATAACGTTGACCAAGCGTTGGACATGGCGCTTGAGTCCGCCCGTCCAAGTGGATTGGTGGTGGTGACCGGCTCGTTGTTTGTCGTGGCTGATGCCCGTGAGCGCCTCGGACTGCCAAAGACCAAGCCCTAAATC
>JBCLEL010000124.1:0-6911 GCA_038913435.1 Chloroflexota bacterium | reverse complement strand
CTAGTATCTTGCTCTTGCAAGTGCGCCAGCCTTCGCCTTCACCAACGTATTGGCCAGGATTGGTCGTTCGCGCGATCCGGGCGTAGTCCAGATAAATGTTAATAAAGTCGCTGTCGTCGGGACTGATCTTGCGTGCGTCCCAGCGCCAAAACCTGCGCACGTATGAATCAATTGGCGGCACCAGCCCGGGAAGCAAATGGTGCAAGGTCTTGGTGCCGGCCGCGATTGATCCTTCGGTGTGAGTGATGTGCAATTCCCCAATGAGGTTCGCAAGTTGTCGCGCCACGAACTCCGCGTCCAAATTCGGGTCATCAATCTCGTAGCTCTCCATAGATTCAATCATCGCGACGTGCTCGCGCAGACCACTGGACAGTTCATCTACGGGCCACAAGTTTCCGCCACGTCGACCCCGGTTCATACCCCAAGACGCCAGCGTAGTTCTCAGGGCCTCTATGAACTCCTTGTTGGAGACCGCGTCTCTGACCCTTACTAAATCACGGCGTCGGCTGATAACTTCACGATGAAGGCGAAGATAAGAAGAATCTCGACCGAACTCATCGTCAAAGGCAGTCACATAAATTTGAAAGCCGGAGCATAGTTCGGCTATCCATTCTTCTACGATTCTCCTATCAGCGGCACTTCTCACTTTCCTACTCCCAAGCCTGACACACCTGTCTTGTCGTAGCGACCGCGCTCCATCTCGTGAGTCGGGTAGAGACGTCATCCGGCTCAACGGACGCGACCGCGAACGATGGAATCTCGACATCAACATAAGTGACCTCTAAGCGCGGCGGCAGGTCGAGCTCCCGCAGGATTTCGAGCGAACTGATCACCCCTTGGGCGATCTTGGCCGGATCATCGGCAGGCACCGGCTCATTACGCTCGATGTACTCCTCCAGACACAGCTCGATTACTTCACGCGCCATTGTAGTCACTTCATCTCGACTATCAGCCTGGGAAAGACAACCCGGTATAGCCGGCACCGTTATTGCGATAGACTCATCGTCGGCGTCGCCCGGCATGAGTATCACTGTGTAGCGCACAATCGCTCCCAAGACGTAGCGATAATATCATCCCAAGATGAGTCTACCACTTACCGTTCGAGGATAAACACCTCGCGGCTAGTCGCATCACATAGCCAGAACTTGCCCTGCCAGCGGGTCATGCCGTGCGGCTCCGGCTGGCTCACGCCTACGGCGTCTAGGATTAGGCCGGTCTCCGGGTCAAGCTGGAAGATGACGCATCGGTTGGTGTCAACGCACCAGAGCGTATTGCCATCCCAGGCCATGCCGTGAGCGCGGTCGCCATGCGAGGAGATCGAGCCATAGATCGAGCCGGTGTTGGGGTCGGCGCGATAGATCCGGCCGGTCTTCGGCGCGTTGAACCAGATGGCGCCATCGCGCCATTCCAGGCCGTGGACGCCATTCTTTCCATCGTAGGGTGGCGTCTTGAAAGCATTGGTCTCTTGGCCGGTCCGGCGGTCGTAGCGCACCAGCTCAAAAGTCCAGGTCGAAGCGACCCAGATTCCGCCGGCGTCGTCTAAGGTGATGCCGCTGGAATGTTTGCAGCGAGTCTGGATCGTCTCTTTGACCGAGCCGTCCACATAGTCCAACAGGTATATCTTATCGTCCTTCTGGTCTATGACCCACAGGCCATCGGCGGTCGCTTGCAACCCGTTCGGCTGGGGGCCGGGCGTTTTCCAGAGAACTCGGCTCTTGAAGGCTGGCATTTGTATCGCTCCTTGAGAAATCAACCCTGGGCGGTTATTCGACCACCTCATAGAGAGGCTCTTTACCTTCCAATATCAACAGGGCGTTTTTGAGCGCCATCGCGGTCATCGCCCGGCCGGAACCATCAGTTGTGCCGGCAATGTGGGGTGACACCACCACATTCTCCAGCTTGAACAGCGGATTGTCGCCGGCTGGTGGCTCCTGTTCAAACACGTCGAGGCCAGCGCCGGCGATCCAACCCTCTTGCAGCGCCTTGACCAGCGCCGGCTCATCTATCAGCGGGCCGCGAGCGGTGTTTATCAGATAGGCGGTCGGCTTCATCAATCGGAGCCGCTGTTCGTCAATCAAGTGGCGAGTGACCGGCGTCAACGGCAGGTGCATCGTCACGAAATCGGACCGTCGGAGTAGTTCTTCAAGTGGGATTAGCTCGATACCGTATTGCTTTACAAATTCCAGAGCAGGGACGACATCATAAGCAAGCACTTTCATATCGAATCCGAGGCCACGCCTGGCCACGTTGCGACCGATAGCGCCGAGGCCAATTATACCAAGCGTCTTGCCACCGACATCGTTGCCAATGGAGCGCGTCCACCGGCCGGCGCGAGTGTTGCGGTAGTTCACTAGCAGCCGGCGGGACAATGCCAGCATCAAGGCGAATGTTTGATCGGCAACCGCCCGGTCGTTGGTGCCGGGCGTGGTTGTGACTCGGATCCCAAGCTCACGGGCCGCCTTCAGATCAATAGTGTCGTAGCCGACGCCGACCCGCGAGATCACCTTCAGGTCCGGGCAGCTTTCAAGCACTGGCCGGCCGTATGGATCGCCGCCGGCGATGGCGGCGTGGGCGCCTTTCAATAGCTCGATCATCGCTTCCTCGGTCCGCTGCTTCGGGATTGAGACGACGACCTCATGCCCGTAAGAGCTATGGAACTCGTCTAATACCTCTCTTGACTGTTCAGCCGAAACGCTGGTCACAACAAAGCGGTAGCGAGGCAACGGCAGATTCCTCCTAATCAGTTTTATAGCCACTCATAATCGCCGGGAAGGGCGTCACTGTCAAACCCGTCGCTGTTTTCACAACAAGCCTGGCATTACTCAGCGTGTTGTTCGCCCTCGGCAACTGGATAGGCTGACCTGAGTAACAGTTCAGATTTGAGGGGAAAGCAGGGGCTTCTGTCTGGGAGCGCAGGCATCTTGCCTGCGGGCGGGGCGGGCGAGGACGCCCGCGCTCCCAGGAGAAATCATCCGCGTCGTGGTAGTCAAGCATACATCAGGCAGTCACACTCCAAGTTATGCCGCAAGAACTCACCCACCGAAATCTGAACACTTACGACCTGACCCTATTTCAATCGTTATGAGTGCGCCGGTTGATATAATGTAACCACCAACAATCAGCGAATATCGAGGGAGGAAGCGGTGGTAGGCTCTACCGATTGTGTTGTATCGAACGATCTGTTGAACGATCCGGCCGCGTTGCGCGAGCGCATGGCCCGCGACGGGTATCTGTTTTTCCGTGACCTTCTGGACCGCCAGGCAGTCCGCCAGGTAAGGCAGGACCTGCTGGAGCTATGCCGGCAGGTCGGCTGGTTGGCCGAGGACGCGCCACTAGAAGAAGCCAAGCCAAATATGGAAAACGCCTACGAAGACTACATGGACCCGGGCTTCCAAGCGGTCAGAGCGAAGGCCGTGATCCTCGAATCGGTGCACGCGCTCATGCACCGGACGGAACTCGTCGGAGTGATAGAGAAGCTGGCAGGCGAGCCGGCTATCCCACATCTGGGCAAAGAGGTCCGAATCCGTTTTCCCCGGCAGCTTGGGCCAGGCGGAGTATTGCAACGAAGCGCACCCCATCAGGACTTCGTTCACAACCAGGGGACCGTCGAGTGCTACTCCGGCTGGGCGCCGATCGGTGACGTGCCGCGCCAGCTTGGCGGGCTGGAAGTCCTCACCGGCTCGCACAAACATGGCGTCTATGATGTGCACGCCTCCGAGGGCGGCGCCGTGAGCACGGTCATGGTTGACGAGTCCCAAGTTTCCGGCCAGTGGGTAACCGCCGACTATCAGATCGGCGACTTTATGTTTTTCCACAGCCTCACCGTCCATAAAGCTCCCCCTAACCTGGGCGATTCGTTGCGCTTCTCGCTTGACTGTCGCTATCAGGGCGTATCGCAACCATTCAGCGCCAATCTGCTGAAGGCGATACCTGCGATGACCGAAATGTACGCTAATTGGAAATCGAAGGACTTGCAGTATTACTGGCAGCGGTACGACCTGAAGACGGTCGAGCACGACATGCAGTACTACAACAAGCGGGACGCCGAAGCGATTGAGCACGGCCGGGCCGGCGACCAGAGCATGCGGACTTCATTACTACGAATACTCAATAATCCGATGGCCGATCCGAAAATGCGCGAAGAGGCGGAAGCGGCGCTCGACAACCTTGAAAAGCTGGTAGCCTCACCCCTGCACCCCTCTCCAGCTCGGTTGGAGAGGGGACGGGGGTGAGGCAAAAAGGGCTCGGCAGCGAGGAGCGCCGGCAGCTATGCCGAGAGCTTAGACAACGGCAGACGCCGGCGGAACAGTTCTTTTGGGAGCTAGTCCGCACCCGGCGTTTCGAGGGTCTCAAGTTTCGCCGGCAGCAACCGGCTGGTCAGTTTGTGATTGATTTTTACTGTCCGGAGCTAAAGCTGGCTGTCGAGTTGGAAGGGGAAGTTCATGAGAAGCGAGAGCAAGACCTACGCGATACAGACCGAGAAGAGTACCTGAGACTACAAGGTCTCAAGGTGGTTCGCTTTAGCAATGACGAGGTTCTGAACGATCCCGAAGGGGAGCTTGATCGGTTACGAGAGAGCCGCACCCCCTACACCGGCCAGGGGTGGCCGGCCGTAAAGCCGCCGTCAACCGGGATGGTCTGGCCGGTGATGAAGTCGCCAGCCGGGCTGCACAATAGCACCGCCAGGCCGGCCAACTCCTCGACTGTCCCGAAGCGATGCTGAGGGGTAAGGTCTTCGATCCACTTTCTTCGCACCGGAGGTATTGGTGCGGTCATGGGCGTCTGAATCCAGCCGGGGGCAATGGCGTTAACCTGGATGTTGTGTGACGCCCATTCGAGCGCCATATTTTTGGTCATCTGAAGGACGGCGGCTTTGGTTGCTCCATAGAGTGATAAGTGAAGGTAGCCACGGTAGCTAGTCATCGAGGCGATGTTCAACATCTTGCCACCGCGCCCCCTTTCAATCATCGCCCTGGCCACTGCCTGCGAGACAAAATAGACCGCACGTTGGTTGATGTGGGTGTAATACTCCCAATCTTCTAAAGTGACTTCCACGATTTGCTTCCGCCCGCCGACGCCGGCGACATTGGCCAGGATGTCAATGCCTCCCATCGCCAAGACCGTCTTGTCCACCATTGGCTGGATTTGGTCCATTTTGGACACATCGGTTGGGACGACCAGCGCCTTGCGCCCCAGAGCCTCGATCCGGCCGGCGACGCGCTCAAGGTCGGAAACAGTGCGCGCCGCCAACGCAACGTCGGCGCCGGCCTCGGCAAAGCCGACCGCCAGCCCTTCGCCAATGCCGTGGCTGGCGCCGGTCACCAGCGCCACCTTGCCGTCCAACCGCATGCGGTCTAAGACCCCCATTGGCATCCTCCGAGCTTAATGTGGCAGAATGATAGCATCAAACCGTCAGATCAACACCAAAGGTTGTAGAAAAACATCACCCGCTTTTGTTTGACACCCCAAGTCTTTTCACCGCTAAGAGGCTGCAACATTCAACTATTCCGCACGACATCAGCCGGCTTAACCTTCTTACTGCTGGCACTAACGGTGATCGCCTGCGCGCCGGCGCCGGCAAGCCAGCCGGTCATCGTCGCGCGGGCGACTGCCACCTCAACGCCGGCCTCGGCTGGCCAATCGGTCCCCTTGCCAACGACCACTCTCAAAGAAGACTTGGCGGCGGCGAGCAGTCCCACACCGATCAGGCCAGAGGCTACCGCTACGCCGGTCCCGCCGCCGGCTGCCCAACCCTCTCCAACTCCGACGCCACTCCCGCCAACGGCGATCAGGCCACCTGCTACAACGACGGCTTTGCCGCCGACCGCTACTCCAGCATCATCCGCCGGCTCGCAGATGCCGCTGGCGCCGATGAAGGTTGAGCGAGCTTTTCCCAATCTAAGGTTCCAACGTCCGCTGTATCTAACCCACTCCGGCGTTGGCTCCAACCGCGTATTCGTGGTGGAGCAGGGTGGCCGCATCTTCGTCTTCCCAAACGATGAAACGACTGCGAAGGCCGGACTATTCCTGGAAATCTCCGATCGGGTCAGCACGGCCGGCGAGGAGGAAGGGCTGTTGGGCCTCGCCTTTCATCCGAAATACGCGACGAACGGCTACTTCTATCTACATTACTCCGCCGCCAACCCGCGCCGGTCGGTCTTATCGCGCTTTTCGGCCAGCAAATCCGATCCCAACAAGGCCGATCCAGCGAGCGAGTTTATCATTGCGGAGATTCCGCAGCCCTACTCCAACCACAACGGGGGCATGCTTGAGTTTGGGCCGGATGGCTACCTGTATGTTGGACTAGGCGACGGCGGCAGCGGCGGCGACCCGCACGGCAACGGCCAGAACCGAAACGCGCTGCTCGGCAAAATCCTGCGGCTCGACGTTGACAATCCTTCGGCCGGCCGGCGCTACGAAGTCCCGCCAGACAACCCATTCAGGGGCCAGGCCGGCGCGCGCGAGGAAGTCTATGCCTTCGGTCTGCGCAACCCCTGGCGCTTTAGCTTCGATCCCGTTACCAAGCTGCTGTGGGTTGGCGATGTCGGCCAGAACAGGATCGAGGAGATTGATATTGTCCGGCCGGGCGGCAACTACGGCTGGAACATAATGGAAGGGTCAGAGTGCTATTCGCCGCGAGCCGGTTGTGATCGGACTGGCTTGGAACTGCCGGTTGCCGAGTATGACCACAGCGAAGGTTGCTCGGTCACCGGCGGCTACGTTTATCGTGGCCGGCGGTTGCCGATGCTGTACGGCGCCTACGTATATGCCGACTTCTGCAGCGGCCGGATCTGGGCGTTGCGCTACGATGGCAGGCAGGTCACCGAGAAGATGCGCATATCCGACTCCCAGCTTATGATCTCGTCCTTTGGCCTTGACCAGGCCGGCGAGCTATACCTCACTGCCTTTGA
>JBCLEL010000123.1:0-6945 GCA_038913435.1 Chloroflexota bacterium | reverse complement strand
CGCCCAGCCAGCTTCTTATCGTCATCTTACCTCGTTCTAACAGGAATCTAATACTTCTCTGGCATCATCAAGCTAGTTAAACCAACTATTCCACAAATTTGATTGGAACGGCATACAGCAAAACCAAAAGCAGTTCTTTAGGAGAATGTTCAATGGCAAAGGATATACGTCCATTAGGAGACCGGCTGGTAGTCAAGCCGATGAAGCGAGAGGAAACGACCTCCAGTGGCATTGTGCTGCCAGATACCGCCACCGAAAAGCCGATGCAAGGCACGGTGGTAGCAGCAGGGCCAGGTCGAATCAACGATGAAGGTCGAAGGCTACTGCTCGACGTGAAGACAGGTGATAAGGTCCTCTACGCCAAGTACGCTGGCACCGAGTACAAACTCGATGGCGAGGAATTCTTGATCTTGCGCGAAGCTGACGTATTGGCAATAGTAGAGTAGGGGCGACGCACGCGTCGCCCCTACAGGCGGGATGTAAGACCTGTTTGGGGGAATCTCTAGAACCAAATTTTGAGGAAGGGGTTTTTGAATATGGCTGCCAAGCAATTGGTGTTTGATGAGGCCGCCCGTCGCTCCCTAAAGCGCGGGATTGACTTGATGGCTGCGGCGGTAAAGACCACTCTCGGTCCAAAGGGCCGCAACGTGGCGATAGGCAAGAAGTGGGGAGCGCCGACCGTCACTCATGACGGCGTTACCGTGGCGAAAGAGATCGAGCTTCCCGATCCTTTTGAAAACATGGGCTCGCAACTGCTCAAGGAAGCGGCCACCAAGACTAACGACGTTGCCGGCGATGGCACGACGACGGCCATCGTATTGGCCCAGGCTATGGTGACTGAGGGCCTGCGCAACGTCGCCGCCGGCGCAAACCCGATGTTGCTAAAGCGCGGCATCGAACAGGCATCCCGCGCCATCGTCGAAGCTATTAAGAAGGCAGCTACGCCGGTAAAGGGCAAGGAAGACATCGCCCATATCGCCTCAATCTCAGCGGCAGACCGCGAGATCGGCGAGCTGATCGCTGAGGTAATGGATCGGGTTGGCAAAGATGGCGTCGTCACTGTAGAAGAGTCGCGCGGTATGCGCTTTGAAACCGAGTACGTCGAGGGAATGTCGTTCGACCGTGGCTATATCTCCCCGTACTTCGTCACTAACGCTGACCGGATGGAAGCGGCGCTCGAAGAGCCGTACATCCTCATCACCGATAAAAAGCTCACCGCAATTGCCGACATTGTGCCGGTCCTAGAGAAGCTGCTCCAGAGCGGCAAAAAGGATTTGCTGGTTGTGGCCGAGGACATTGAAGGCGAGGCGCTAGCCACGCTGGTGGTAAACCGCCTGCGCGGAACCTTGAGCGTGGTCGCGGTCAAGGCGCCAGGTTTCGGTGACCGCCGGAAAGAAATGCTCGCCGATATGGCCATTCTAACGGGCGGTCAAGTGTTGTCAGAAGAAACTGGCCGGCGACTAGATTCAGCAACCTTGTCAGACCTCGGCCAGGCTCGCCGGGTTGTTGTCAATAAGGACGAGACCACTATCGTTGAAGGTAAAGGCGACCCGGCCCAGATTAAGGCCCGAGTCAATGCGATCAAGGCTCAGACCGAGGAGACCACCTCCGACTATGACCGCGAAAAGTTGCAGGAAAGGCTCGCCAAGCTCTCAGGCGGGGTGGCGATATTGAAGGTCGGCGCAGCGACCGAGGTGGAGTTGAAAGAGAAGAAGCACCGCGTCGAGGACGCGCTGTCGGCGACTCGCGCCGCAATCGAGGAAGGGATCGTGCCTGGCGGCGGTGTCGCCTTGATTAACACGCTTCCCGCGCTAGACCAGATCAAGCTCAAAGGTGACGAGGCGATCGGCGTTACCCTGGTCCGCCGGGCGCTGGAAGAGCCGCTCCGCCAGATCGTGGCCAACGCCGGCGAAGATGGTTCAGTCATCCTGGAAAACATCCGTCGGATCCAGAAGGAGAAAAAGAACACCAACTGGGGCTACGACGTGGTGGCCAATGATTACGGCGACATGGTGGCCAAAGGCATCATTGATCCGGCCAAGGTGACCCGAAGCGCCGTTGAAAACGCCGCGTCAATCGCCAGTATGATCCTGACCACTGAGGCGCTGATCACCGAGATTCCAGAGGGAGAGAAGCCGCCTGCGCCGGCGGGTCACTCGCACGGCTTCTAAGACCAGTTGCCGGCTCCCGAGCCTGCATAGTTGACCCCAGGCGATGTAGGGCGACGCATGCGTCGCCCTACATCGGTCCATATTAGATAGATTGGCCAACCTGGCCCCTGAGCATTTGTCGCCCTGAGGGCAAACAAGCTATGCCAGCCGCGCCATTTCCTGGTCAACTGCCTTAAAGGGTATAGTCCCGCTGCTGAGCAGCCTATCGTGGAACTCTCTAAGCGAGAGACCGCTGAACTCTCTTCGGAGCGCCTGTATCTGTAGCTTGCCAACCAGGTAGCTCATCGGTTGCGTCGGTGACATCGCATAGCGATACACTTCCGACTCGGCGGACGCTCGATTCAACTTGACGCCATCAACTAGCAGATTTACCGCCTCGTCCATCGTCATCTGCGAGGTGTGCAACCCAACATCAATCAGCACCCGGGCCGCTCGCCAAAGCTGATCTTTCAACAGTAGCAGGCGAAAGTAGCGAGGATCGCCATCGGCCAGGCCGGCTGGTTGGTAGCCGACCTCACCCATCAACTGCTCGCAGTATAGCGCCCAACCTTCGGCAAACAGCGTGCTGCTGATGTGCTTCCGCACGTAGGAGCTAACCTCGTTTGAGCGGACTAGCTGAAGGTGATGACCAGGATACGCTTCGTGCAACGCCGTCGCCGCCATCGCAGCAAAGCTATGCTCGTGTAGCTGGCTTTCCTGCTCCTGCTCTGACGCCTGCCTGTCAACCGGCGTCACCCAAAACTGGCCCTGCTGTTTAACCTCAAATGGCCCCGGCGACAGATAGGCCGCGTATGGTGTGGTTGGACGAGCGAAGCCAGGAGTTTCCATCAAGCGCAAGTCATCGTTGGTCGGCAGAGTCGCCAGCTCGCGGCTTACGACAAACCGTCTAAGAGCGTCTAGCTCGACCTGATAGGCGTTCATCAGGTCGTCAGTTGATGGGCAAAGATCGCGGGCGGCCTCCATAATCTCCGGCCACCGTTTGCCAGGCCGGATCTCTTCCGCTAGCTGAGATAGCTGTGCTTCGGTTGACTGGTAGGCGTCAGCGCCCAGCTTCAACAGGTCATCGCAGGATAAATCTAGCATGTGCTCGCGCCGGAGCCGGTCTTCAAAGAGGTTCCGGCCAATGGCAAACTCGCCAGTTGACGCCGGGGCAAGCTCCTTACGTAAATACTCAGCGTAGTCGGCGCAGGCCCGACGCGCTATCTCGTTAGCTGTCAGCACCTCCGCCTCGACCGATGGAACCTGGGCCGCAACCTGCGGGATCAATTGAGCGAAGAAATCTTCGGTGCCGGCCAGCGTCTCCAGCGCCACCTGAGTGAACACCGCCGGTGGGGCTTCCAGATTCGCCATTGCCGAGGCGATGACCGCCGGCACCTCCCGCAGCCGACCGGCCAACGCTCGCAGGCGTTGCTCCAAAGGCGCGAAATCGTTTGCCACCAGCAGAAACAGGCCAAAGACCGGCCATTCGGCGTAGAAGTTGGGATTGCGCTTCCATTCTTGCTGGACGCTGTGCCACACTATGTTCAGATGGATGTCATTCGACAATAGTTCGTAGTCTAGCTGGAGCGACGCTGGTAATGAGGCGGCTTCGATGCCAGCCAACTGCTCCTGGAAATCGGTGATGCGGCGCAGGTTTTCCTGCAATGCCGGCTGGTTGAAATCGCCTAACCGGTCGTCAAACCGATGGATGCCAAGCATCGTGGCGGTGACGGGCATCGCCTCATAGGAAGCGTCAAAATAGTCGCGCGCGATGCGCTCGAAGCGGGAACTCAGGTTGTTCGTTGGCATATAACCGCGATTCAGTGTCGAGAAGTGAGGATACGTCCGCAGCTAGGGCAGTTTACCAAGTTCATATCCTTGCGGACCCTTTGAACCACCGCCATGGGCAAGGCGATCCGGCAACCGGTGCAGGCGTTGCGGTCAATGGCCACGACCGCCAGACCGCGTTTGGCTCGGCGCAACTTATCGTAGGCGGCGAACGTATCGGATGGGATCTGGCTGGCTACTCGCTCGCGCTCCTGCTTCAAACGAGCGATCTGGGCGGTCAACTCTTTCTCTTGGTCAAGCAACGACTGCTGCTCAGCTTGCCAGGCGGCGGTGATTTCATCTAGCCGGCGTCGCGCCTCCGCCAACTGCCGCTCGTCATCCTCCAGGGTGGCCATCGTCTCCAAGACCTGGTCCTCAAACGGGCTTTTTCGTTTCTGGTCTTGCTCGACTTCCAGCCGGTAGCTGTCTAGCTCCTTTGGGTTGCGGATGCGCCCGCTGTATAACTTCTCCTCGTTGCGCTTGATCTTTTCCTCGAGCTCAGCCACCGACCACTCTAGCTCTCGCAAGGCTGATTGGCGCTGGTGGATAGTAGTCTGCGCTTGTTCAACTGCTTGTCGCGCCGCAATCAGCTCGTCACTCTCGCCTAAACTAGCCGTCACGGTAGCCAACCCGGCGCTGGCCTCCTCGAGCGAGGTATCATGCTGTTGCAGGGCGAATAGCTGATATATCAGTGGCAAAGCTCATCACCTGATAGGGCAACCGGCTGGATGCGCCAGCGCCGGCGTTGCAGTATTGGCTGGACTCTTTGTACGACCTCGATGTTAGCATCATTTTCTAGCCAGGCGCAAACGCGCCGGCTGGCTTGACACTTAGATAATCGCAGCCATAGACTGGATTCAGCTATCAGCAGTCAGCTATCAGCGGTCAGCTATCAGCAGTCAGCTTTCAGTGGTCAGTTGCCAGCCTAATGAACTTTAACAACTAAATCTGGTAATGGATCACAATTTGTAGGGCGGGGGCTTGTCCCCCGCCCTATCCGCCCCAAGCAGGGGACAAGCCCCTGCGCTACAGGTCTCGGCTCATTCCAGTATTAAGTTGTTAAATCTCATGAGGATGTGGTGAACCATTGACACCTGTTGATTACTGCTGATAGCTGATAGCTAATTGCTGATGGCTAATCGCTAACCGATGGAGCACAGAACGAACCTCGCATCCTCCACATCCAGCCAACAGCCTATAGTCACCGAAACCGACCCATTCGAGATTGCCCTAGCCCAGGCCAACCTGGCTCGCGGACGGACGGCGCCAAACCCGCCGGTCGGCGCGGTGATAATCAAGGATGGCGCCATCGTTGCTACCGGCTTTACCCAACCGGCCGGTCAGGACCACGCTGAAATTGTAGCGTTGAAGCTGGCCGGCGAAGCGACAAGTGGCGCTCATCTGTACGTCACCCTGGAACCGTGCTGTCATCAAGGCCGGACTCCACCCTGTACCGACGCGATCATTCGGGCCGGCCTAACCCGAGTTAGCGTCGGCATCCTCGATCCTAACCCGGTCGTTCGTGGCCGGGGAGTTGAAACCTTGCGGCAGGCCGGCTTAGAGGTTGAAGTGACCCACCAAGAGCGATTCCGCCGGCCGGTCGCCGGCTTTGTCAAACGGGTGACGACCGGCCTTCCCTACATCATCTGCAAATGGGCGATGACTCTGGATGGCAAAACTGCTACCTCCAGCGGCCACAGCAAGTGGATCACGTCAGCGGAATCCCGCGAGCTAGCTCACGATCTGCGCGACCAGGTGGACGCGATAATCGTTGGCATAAACGCTGTGCTAGCTGATGACCCGCAGCTCACTGCGCGACCTACTCAGCCATCACGACCGCCACGCAAAAACCCATTAAGGGTAGTGTTGGATCGTAAAGCCAGGACGCCATTGACTAGCAATCTGGTACAAGCCGACGACCCGGAACGGACGGTGGTGGCGGTTGGCCCAGAAGCGCCGGCTGATGCTACACAACGGTTGCGCGATGGCGGAGTCCAACTATTAGTTATAGACCAACCCGAACCGGCCGATTTCGCGCGATCAGTCGCGCGTTGGTTAGCCGAGCAGGGCGTCAATGAGGCGCTAGTTGAAGGTGGCGGCGAAACTCATTGGAGCTTTTTGGCCGGCCGGCTGGTTGACGAGGCATGGGCATTCGCCGGCGCTAAGATATTGGGCGGGCGAGACTCTAAACCGGCTGTCGGCGGCGCTGGCTTTCACTCGTTAGACGAACTGGCTGTATCATCTATCCGAGTCCAACAGGTGGGCCCCGACGCCTTTTTGATGGCCCAAATTGAATCGGACTGGCAGAAGAGCAGCTGGTGTTTACCGGGATAGTTGAGGAAATCGGGCGAGTCACTGACTTCCGCGACGGATGGTTGACGGTGGCCTCCGACAAAGTAGCCGCCGATCTGAAGGTTGGCGACAGCGTCTCGGTCAATGGCGTCTGCCTTACTATCGTGACAAAAGAAGATGTCAAGCTGAGGTTTGAGCTGCAACCGGAGACGCTGCGTCGGACCTGGTTAGGCCAACTTAACGCTGGGGCTGTCGTAAACTTGGAAGGCGCAATGCCGGCCAGTGGCAGGTTCGGCGGCCATTTCGTCCAGGGCCACGTTGATGGCGTTGGACGGATCGAAAGCGTCGTACCCGATGGAGACGCCCGCCTGATAACTATATCGGCGCCGGCCGACTTAAGCCGCTATATCGTGCGAAAAGGGTTCATCTCAGTAGATGGAATCAGCCTGACAGTGGTAGATACTTGGGATCAAAAGTTCTCGGTTGCGATAGTCAGCTATACCTGGCTTCATACCAACCTGCACGCAAAGTCAGCCGGCGACCCCGTCAACATTGAAGTGGACATAATTGCCAAGTATGTGGAACAATTACTGGTAGCTAAGGTGTAGCAATCGCTGGCGACTAAGGGATAATCAAATACTTATGGATCAGCACACTTTCGGGGGAAATCGGTCTG
>JBCLEL010000122.1:0-6960 GCA_038913435.1 Chloroflexota bacterium | reverse complement strand
GAAATAGTCGAGGTATTCTATGGCAATCGGCTCCGGCTCTTCCTCGGCCGGATAAGCCGGCGCAGCGACACCGCCAGGATGGCAGTAGGTCTGGAAGCGACATCGGGCGCACTCACTCAAGTCATTGGTAAGCGGATACTCGACTGCTGATAGCACTTCCTCGACCCGTTGACCCAACCATTTGCCAATCAATCGGTGTCGCTCGACCGAATGTTGAATCCTCAGACTTTTGTCCGGCTCGTTGACAAACCAGAAGACCATCTGGACATCGCTGGGTTTAATAACGCCTAGACCCATCGCCGCAGCCGCCTCGACCACCAGATAGGGATACAGCCGCGCTTGACACGATTGCTCGGTCAACTCGGCGGTCGCCGGCGAGGTCGTCGTCTTCCAGTCCAGAATCGTAAGTCTGCCCTCAGTGTCTCGCCACACCAGGTCGGGCCTAGCCACAACCTTTGCTCCGCCGACCGTCAGAACGATCTCGCGCTCCACCATTACCCTGTCGCCAACCGGAGGCGGAGTGGCAAGAAACTGTCGCCATAGTCGGCCAAGCGCCGGGTCATCAGCGGCTACCTCATCGGGGCCGACCTGTCGCCCCGCCAACCAGTCGGCGACCAGCCGGTGAAATGCCTTACCCAGCCTGGATGACTCATTGGCCGGCGGCAGGTCCAACTGAGAAAGGCCAGGCCAGTCTAATCGAATGAGATAGGCCAACTCGAAGCGCCGGCGGCAGCGTTCAAAAGCCTCAAATGCAGCGCAGCTCAACCGGATTTGTCCGGCTCTAGAATCTGACCTCACCTGGCCGGCGCTCCTCGACTCTTTAGCTCGACGTACCGTCTTAGCACTTTCAAGGCGAGCGTCGGCGGTGTTGACCGCTGGCTAGTCTCGTCTTCTGCTCGACGATAGCTGTGATGGCTCATTGATAGATACTTTTTTGCTCTGGTGATGCCGACGTACAGCAGCCTCAGGCGCTCGGCGATGTACTCGATCTCTGGCGGAAATGCTAGCTGGTTGACCTGGTCAGCCGGTAGTCGTTCGCCCAGCTCGGCAATAGCCTGGTGGATGGCGAAATCCGATTCAGCCTTTTCGGCAAAGAAGCGACTGCCAGGCTCGGATGGGAAATGCCACTCGTTCAGACTGGTCAGATAGACCAGGTCCCACTCCAGACCTTTAGCCCGATGATAGGTTGTCACCGTGATGATTCCAGGGCGAGGGTTGTAAACGACGCCTTTGGAATCGCCAACAGTAGTCAGGATGTCGCGGGCGTTCAGTCCTTTGACATGCTCCGCTATCTCGGTTAAGCCGAACTCTGAATGCTCTCGCGCTAGCCGGCCGAGGTATCGGGCTAGCTCCACGCCAATGCTCCCGATCCCGTCCGGCAAAGCCAGGTCCATCACCAGCGTTGCCACCAGTTCATCAATGGGTAGCAATGAGGCCCGCAACCACTTGCCGGCCCGCTCGGCGAAGCGGGCCGCTTCTTCGAGGTCGCTTAACAGTTCAGGAGAACGGGCTGGCCACCGACCCAACAGCAACGATTGCCCGTCGGACCGCAGGACGGCGCTGATCCTAGTTCGCTCGCCGCCGGGCGCTAGTTGCCACCAGTCGGCCTCCACACAACGTTCAAAAAGGGTTGCAAGCTCGGCCGACTTATGTGGTTGTGCGAGGAAGCCAATCGCAGCGCCGATCACTTCGATCATCAGCGTTACAGCCGGATTGGACTCAAGCAACTGGTCACATTCGAGGCCGGTAGCCTTGATCTTGTCGGCCATCTGGTAGCCAAGCCAGTTGGTTGGTACCAGGACGACCGCGGTCAACTTCTGCCGACGCCGGCCCAGGTGCGCCCATTGCCCAGCGATGAGCTGACTTTCCTGATCAAAACTGGTGAACTGGCGGTCCGGCTTTACATCAGACCAGCTTGGATCGCTACTGAGCGCCTCGCCATCCTCCCCAACTACCTGAATCTCGGCCGGCTCGAAAGCGGCTTGGCGGATGACCTCGACTGGGTGATCGCGTCGCGTCCAGTCAATCAGATAGTTCGCCAGCGAGGCGATAGCCGGCGAGTTGCGGGCCGACTGGCGCAGAAGCTCTTGCTGAACGCCGGCCTGGTGCCAGAACCGCCGAAAACCCTCTGGATCGGCCGAGGTGAAGGTGCTCATGATTGACTGGTTCGGGTCGCCCACCCGGATCCAGTTGTCCTGCTGGCCGGCCAATAGCTCCAGCATCTTCTCCTGTAACCAGACGCTGTCCTGGGCTTCGTCTTCTAGAATGTATCTCCAACGTTGCTGATATTCGACTACAACATCTGGATACTCGACCATAAGCCGATAGGCTTGGCAGGCCAGATCGTCGAAATCAAGGGCCTGGAGTTCATCCAGCCGGCGCTGGTATTCCGAATAGACCCAGCAACCCAACGCCAGCGGGCTAAGCGGATCGCGAGCCTCTCGGAGGATGCGCTCTATGTCCTTCGGGGCCAGGAGTTGGTACTTTACCCGGCGCGAGAACCCACGGCCAACGTGCCGGATGAAATCAGCCTTACGCTGGCGTAGATATTCGGCTGCCTGGGCGCTCGATGGCGGACGCTCGCCCCACCATAGCTCTTGGTATTGCTCGAAGTGCGCCTCGGCCGCCAGCGCAAACTGTTGCGACGACTCCTCTTCGGACAGCACTCTCGGCTCATCGTCGAGACCAAATAGCTGACCGTGCTCGCTCAATACCAGGTAGGCCAGCGAGTGCAACGTCGCCACGTGGAAGCCGGCTGGCGGCAGGCCCTGCTCGTCAAGAAACTCGTTAATCCGCCGGCGCAGGTTCGTCACCGCTGCGTTCTGATAAGTGACGACCAGAATTTCGCCGGCGCCGCGGGCGATCAGCCGGGCGGCGATTGCGGCGAGGGCGGTTGTCTTGCCACTGCCGGGCACCGCCATCACCGCCATGCGGCCGCCGGCGTAGCCGGCAATCCGCTCCTGGTCCGGCCAGAGTTTCACCTTAACTGTCCTTATTATCGTAGAAGCCAGAAGTGCAGGGCCACCACCAGCAATCTGACGGCCTGGAGCGCCAGGCGGCGCATCGCCGGACTATGTAGGGGCGAGCCGCCGGCTCGCCCCTACTGATCTGACCCTCACTTCTCATTTCCGCTAGTGGCGATCAGCCGCCGGCGATAATCTCCCTTATCGCTCCCACATAGGTGTCATACGCCGGCTTGCCAAAGCAGACAAACACCATCTTTTCTAACGTCGCGTTATTCTCAAGGAATCTTTTCGCTTCGGCGACGGCGATCCTGGCGGCCCTTTCAATCGGGAACCCGTAGGCGCCGGTGCTGATAGAAGGGAAGGCCATATTGCGGAGGCCGTATGGTTCGACGAAGGCCAGACAGTTGCGGTAGCAACGAGCAAGCGTCTCAGCCTCGCCCTGACTACCGCCGTGCCATACTGGGCCTACGGTGTGGATGACCCACTTCGCCGGCAATCTATAACCGTTGGTGATCCTGGCCTGTCCGGTTGGGCAACCCCCCAGCTTGCGACACTCTTCTAGCAGGTCCGGTCCCGCCGCCCGATGAATCGCTCCATCCACCCCTCCGCCACCGAGCAAGGAGGTGTTGGCAGCATTGACAATGGCATCAACCCGCTGCTGAGTGATGTCTCCTTCGACAACCTCGATCCTGTTTAGCAAGCCTCATCACCCTGCAAGGGCTGGCTCAAGCTAAAGCCGTGCTTCGGAGAGTATTATGTACTACCAATGGTCTTGCTACATGCCCTATTTCCTGGTGGGACAAAGGATGTCATACCGATTGCTGGTACTAAAGTACATAAATCTCAGTGGTATTTGAACCTCACCCCGCCCTTCGGCTGAAGGACTGCCTCTCTCCGACTCGGAGAAGGGCTACGGAAAGAGGTTAACCATGCACCGGTTTCGTTATACTTGAATAGGCAATTGGTACTATTCCTGGCAGCGGCCATCCTGGCCGCTCCGGAGCGGGCGAGACGCCCGCGCTCCCGGCGTGCCAACCTTGCCAAGCGCCAAAAACTAAGCCAGGGACTTTCTTTAGGCAATTGGTTCAAGTAGGTATCATCCAACCGCTAACGGGCTGGCTCCAACTCCTCGACCCGGCCGAACTCGGCAAAGCCGTAGCTCCGGTCATTTCGCAGCACCCTCTCGACCAGTTCTGGGTTATAGCCGTGCGGACGCTCGCTCAATGGAATATAGGTCGAGAGCAGGTCGCGGATCGTCTCGATGTCATTGGGCTGGTTGTTGCTGGCTAGGAATGCGCGGAATATGGCCTCCGCGACCGGCGTCTCCAAGATGATATAGTCACGGTTCTTCGAGCAGCAACTGCGGACCACGTGCATCGGATTTTCGCCGTAGCGAGCGGTGCGAATCTCATAGACCACTCGGCCAGTGGCGTTGTCCACCGTGGGTACACGCTCCTGCGTCTCGCTCCCCCGCTTGCTCTGGCATGAGGCGCACATCCTTGTCTGGGCGACCACATTAAAGGACAGGTTGTTCCGATCATACCAGTTGATGTCAATGTAAAACTTGGGTAGGTTCTCTTCCATCTTACTCCAGTCAGTTATATCAGCGATTCTAGCCGTCATCATACAGCGCGCTGGGTAATTGTTCAGATTCGAGAGGTTTCGTCCCCCTCACTGCCAGCATTGGGTGAGGCCGACCTCATCCCCCTGACCCCCTTCTCCTCGCAGGAGAAGGGGGAACTTCACCCGTGGGGGACACCCCCACATCCCCCGGCCAGGGCTTCGCCCTTGCAACCCGTTGCAGTTTTCACCAATCGGATGTCGCCGGACAGGATATGAGCTTAGATTGATGCGCATGCGCTTGCAAAACTGATCCCCTTAAATCTGAACACTTACCGCGCTGGTCCGATTGACCCGCCATACCATCTATCTATCTTATAATATCTATTGGTGATGAGTAGTGATTGCGCTCCGTTACCATCTAATCACAGCATGGATGATTTATGCGTCTAAACTGGCGTGACATCGCCGAAACTATCATTTTTACTGTCGTCATATTTGCGCTAGTCCGGACCTCGGCTGAGAATTTTCGAGTTGAAGGACGCAGCATGGAGCCCACTCTCCAAGACGGCCAGTTCCTGCTGATAAACAAGGCTGGCTATTGGCGGATTGACGAGCGGCTCCTACACCTGATATTTCCAGGCATTGATCAACCGGCCAACGTCAATGGAACGATATACTTCTTCGAGCCGCCAGACCGCGGTGACATCATCGTCTTCCAATATCCACGCGATCCTAGTAAAGCCTACATAAAGCGAGTCATAGGCATACCTGGAGATACCGTTGCGGTCCACAATGGTCGCGTCTATCTGAACGGTTCGATGGTGCACGAAGACTACGTGGCAGCCTCACCCAACTACACCTCTGCGCCCGAACTGGTGCCCCCAGGATACTTTTATGTCCTCGGCGACAATCGCAACAATAGCTCCGACTCCCACGTCTGGGGACTGGTGCCGGAGAGTCTAGTGATTGGACGGGCCTGGCTGTCCTGGTGGCCGCCTGAACATTTAGGTTTCCTGCCGGACAGCGCCCTGGCGGTCACTCCGCCCTGATTACTAGTGCATAGGCAGGCAACATTTTCGGGAATACAACGTTCAAAATAGCTTTTCAGCCCTCGGTGTTTGCCCTGATCCTTCACGAGTGAAGGGCGCCTCATCCCCCTGCCCCCTTCTCCTGCGAGGAGAAGGGGGAATGATCGGTGGGGGACACCCCCACATCCCCCGTCAATGGCTTCGCCCCTGCACCCCTTAGAGTCCGCCTAGTATAGCCTAAGACCTCGGTTGAGTTAACACTAGCCGGCCCGTTCGATTACAGTCGCAACCGCCTGCGCCGCAATCGCCTCGCCTCGTCCGATGGAGTCAAGCCCCTCGTTAGTGCCAGCTTTGACATTGACCCGGCCGGCCGGCACTCGCAGTATCTCTGCCAACCGAGCGCGCATTGACTCAATGTACGGTTGCAAGCGAGGTCGCTCGGCAACTAGCGACAGGTCGGCATTGTATGGTTGAAATCCGGCCTCCGCCAGTAGCTCGACACAACGGCGCAGCAAATCCAGGCCGGCGGCGCCGCGATACCGCTCGTCGCTGGGCGGAAAGTGCTGGCCGATGTCACCGAGGCCGGCGGCGCCAAACAGGGCGTCAATCAAAGCGTGGATTGCCACATCGCCGTCGGAATGGGCATCCGGCCCTTTGTCGAAGGGTATCTCGACGCCTCCCAGGACTAATCTCCGGCCAAGGACCAACCGGTGGATGTCGTATCCAATCCCTACCCTTAGCAATTGTCCAACGTCTTTCTTGAGCATCGCTTCCGCTAGCGCAATGTCCTCCGGCGAGGTGATCTTGAGGTTCGTTCGCTCGCCCGGGAAGGTCCGGACTTGCAGGCCGGCCGCTTCTGCCAGCGAGCTATCGTCAGTCACATCGGCGTCAATTGATTGATAGGCGGCCAGTAGCAGCTCGCGCCGAAAAACCTGTGGCGTCTGGACGGCGACTAGCTCCGCTCGCTCCAACGTCTCCATAACCGTTCCGCCCTGGTCAATCCGCTTGATCGTGTCGGAGACCGGCAGGCAAGGCACCGCAGCGCCGGTCGCTTGGGCTGCTTGTAAACCCCTCTCGATCAACGCCTGGTTGACAAGCGGGCGAGCGCCGTCGTGGACCGCCACCCACTCGGTCTCTGCCACCCGCAAGCCGGCCAGCGTCGAGTCCTGCCGGCGCGGCCCGCCGGTCGCTATCACCGTGCGATCAGCGATCCCTAGTTGCTCGATGACGGCTTGACACTGCTGACGGTTGCGCTCGGAAACCACCAGCACCAGCCTGTTCACCAGTGGGCAGGCGGCGAAGGTCTCCAGACTCCAGGCCAGGACCGGCTTGTCGCCGAGTGGGAGAAACAGCTTGTCGCGGCCCATACGTTGACTCTGGCCGGCGGCCAGCACAATCGCGGT
>JBCLEL010000121.1:0-6970 GCA_038913435.1 Chloroflexota bacterium | reverse complement strand
GTTGGGGGATAGGGCGTAACTAGCCGGCCGGCGTCGTCATTTTGTCGAATAATACCGGCTCAACCTGCGGCTGGCTCTCGTCGCCGGTGATCCTCACCACCGCCGCCTTAGGATCGTGGTCGAGGACGATCAGCGTCCTTTTCTCAATGGCGAGTCGCAAGAGGCTGCGCTTGGTCTCCATCGTCGCTAATGGCTCAGTATCGAAAGCCGTTGTCCAAGCAATCCGCTCTAAATGGGGAACGAGCGGCGCCACATCAGCCGCAAACAACAAGCTCTGGCCGGCGTCTTCCAGCAGCACGACGATCTGGCCGGCGGTATGACCTGGCGCCGGCAGCAGTTTCAGACCTGGCATGGGCTCGATCTGGCCGGAAAAGAGCTTGAGCTGGCCGCTGCGTTCCAGCGGAGCGAAGTTATCCGACAAGTAGGTAGCCTTTGTGCGCTCGTTTGGCCGGCTGGCGTCGGCGTACTCGCGCTCAGAGATCCAGTAGATGGCCGACGGAAACGTTGGCCGGACTTCGCCATCAACCACCGTGGTGTTGCCGCCGCAATGGTCGTGGTGGAGGTGGGTATTTATCACCATGCCGATGCTCTCCGGATTGACATTGATGCAGTCCAGTTGCGCCAGCAGCCCCGGCCGGCCGTCGAAGCGGTAGATCGAGGCTTCCTTTTCGCCGAGCTTGCGTCCGACGCCGGTGTCCACCAGCACCCGGTTGTCCCCGTCTTCGATCAACAGACAGCGCAGGCAAAGCTCTATCCGATTCTGCTCGTCGGCCTGGACCCGCCGACCCCACAACGCCTTCGGAACTACGCCGAACATGGCGCCACCGTCGAGCCATACATAGCCATCGTTCAATAGGTGGACGGCGAAACGTCCAATCTCTAAACAGATTGGCTTTTCAAGTTCGCCATTACTGGTCACCGGATTAACCCTCATTGGTCGTCGGAATTATTGAAGTCTTGGGACCGAGCGTCAGAGTCTGTCTCACTTAAATAACCTCCTGAGTGAATAACGGTGCGTTCGTTGGTTCTAACAACAATCGGGGGTGTTGGCTCCGTAACCGTAGGGGCAATCCTGTGTGATTGCCCAATGGCGGACGTATAAAAGGCAGACACACTGGTCTGCCCCTACTCGTGTATGGCCCCCGATTATTGGCAGAACGGCGTTCACTTATTGACTATTTACTCGTTCGTAGTTTGGCTATAATTGCTAGAAGCGGAATAGTAACATAAGGGCATAGCGGCCCTAAGCGCCGGAAGAGCCTGTTTCATCAGTCTGGGCGGTGATTGTCAATGACGACAACGGTAAATTTGGAAGCGCCTCTCTCTTCAAGCCTATCCGACGGCGATCGGACTCGTTTAAAGACGATCCAACAATGCCTTCCTCTGCTGGCTGATGTTGCTAGGGCAGATGTCATCCTATACTCAGCCGGTTCGTCGCCGGGGAGGACGGTAGTTGTCGCCTACTGTCGGCCTGCCACCGCGCCGCCTTTGTACGAGGATCAACCTCCTGGCCGGCTCCTTTCCGTGGCGGACGAGCCGGCCGTGAGTCGCGCTCTCACCCGAGGCAAGCAGTTAAGACGGTTTCGCCGGGTGTTACCCGCTGGCCAGTCCGCGGTGCAAGACGTATTCCCAATCTGGAACGACGGGCGAATTATCGGCGCACTCAGCGTCGAGGTGGGGCATCTAGAGAGCGAGCGACAGAAACGCAAGAGTGTAGTGTTTCGCCGAGCGGTAGCTCAAGTCAAATCTATGGTTATCAACGGCCAATTGGAGGGGGCCAACGACATTGGCCGGCTGGGCGAACACGATGGCGCGCTGGTGGTAGATAGTCAAGGCTATGTCCTCTATATCGGCTCGCTGGCCGAGCAGATGTACCGCCGGGTCGGCTATTCCAACAGCCTTTTGCGAGTAAATCTGGCCCATCTCAAAACTGACGAAATCTTTTTCGCCAAATCGCTTGAACAGGGGCGTTGCCTTGAGCAGATTACGCAAGTCGGCGAGCGTGTCTGGGTAAAACGGGCGATTCCCCTTTTGCCAACCGGGCGCCGGCCCGGTCGTCTCCTCGGCCGGCTGCCTTTGACGCCCGGCGAGATCAGTGGAGTTCTCCTCTTGACCCAGGACCTTACCCAAGAGTGGCAGCGCGAGCAGGAGATGAAGATCAAGTCGGCGATGATTCAGGAGATTCACCACCGGGTGAAGAACAATTTGCAGACGATTGCGGCATTGTTGCGGATGCAAGCCCGCCGAACCGGCTCGGTCGAAGCGGCCGCCATGTTGGAGGAATCTATAAATCGCATCCTCAGCATCGCGGTAGTCCACGACTTCTTAGCCCACGCCGAGGCCGAGGAACTGGACATGAGGGAGGTGATTCAGCGGGTCGTCGGAGAGATCTCGCGCGCCACGTTCGATCCGACGAAAAAGATCGTTGTCCGTTTGCAGGGGGATAGCGCTATGCTGTCCAGCCATCAGGCGACATCCTGCGCTATGATCGTAAACGAACTGTTGCACAACGCCGTCGAACACGGCTTTGCCGATAGATCTGAAGGGGAGATCACTATCAACTTACGAGATCAGAATGACTGGTTATCGGTTGAGATCGTGGACGATGGACTTGGCCTGCCGGCTGGTGACAAGGCAGCATCGGAGGATAGGGGGCTTGGGCTTCAGATCGTAAAAAGGCTAGTGAGCGATGACCTGAAGGGCATTTTCAGCCTGGAAAGCCTCAATGGCAAAGGTGTCCGGGCTCTGGTTAGCTTTCCTAGCTCCAGGCCATCGTCATCGCTGTCCCCAGGACGACCTGCTAGTGATTAGTTCGCATTAAGTCACCGGTGTAAGGGCGTTCAATTGAACGCCCTTACTAAGACGACCTGCTAGTGGCTAGTACACGATCAGGCGACCATTTTGGGAATGGTGAGACGATCTTCCAGTGAACGGCCAAAAATTGTAGGGCTGGGGCTTGTCCCCAGCCGAATGAGAAAGGTAGCGGGGGACAAGCCCCCGCGCTAAGGACGCTTGTCGTCATCTACAGCCTTTCCCAAAAGGCTGTCTTGAGCTTGCACTAGTTTGCATTAAGTTAGGAGACTGAGTTGCCCCAGACTAGGGTGATAATCGCCGATGATGAGTCCATCATCCTGATGGATCTTAAAGAAATCCTGGCCGCCGGAGGCTATCTGGTCGTAGGCGAAGTCGGCGACGGACTCAGCGCGGTCAACCTGGCGCGCGAGCTTCGTCCTGATCTGGTCATAATGGACATCAAGATGCCAGACCTTGATGGAATCGCCGCCGCTAGGATACTGACTGAGGAGCGGATCGCACCGGTTCTGTTACTGACCGCCTTTAGTCAACAGGAGCTGGTGAAGGACGCGGCCGCCGCCGGCGTGGTCGGCTACGTGGTGAAACCATTCCGCGAGACGGAACTGTTCTCGGCAATTGAGGTAGCGCTGGCACGCTTTCGCGAGTTTCGCGCCCTGGAAAAAGAGACGAACAGCCTCCGCGACCGGCTGGAGACGCGCAAACTGGTTGAACGCGCCAAAGGCGTTCTGATAGACACCCAGGGGCTAAAGGAAGCCGAAGCATTCCGCAGGATACAAAAGCTATCAATGAACACTCGGAAGTCAATGCGTGAGGTTGCCGAGGCGATCTTGCTTGCCCACCAGGTCGAATCGGATAGCGGCTGATGTGAAAAGAAATCTGGCGATAACTTCATTATAGTGCTAGTTTAGAGGTGAAGACGCTGTGTATAGCAACGGTCTAATAACGAAGGTGAGGTGGGTTATATGCCTACGGCTGACGAGGTCATTCAGGCCCTTAACGCGGTGGAGGACCCGGAGATTGGCATCGGGATCGTAGATCTAGGTTTGGTGTACGACGCCAAAGTCAATCCCGATGGCACGGTAAAGATCGACCACACGTTGACCAGTCCGTTCTGCCCGGTTGGCCCAATGATCCAAGACAATATCAAGTCGGTCGTGGAAGGGATGGAGGGCGTAAAGTCCTGCGAGCTAGAGCTGGTCTGGACGCCACCTTGGGACCCGCGCACGATGGCGAGCGATTACGCCAAAGATATGTTGGGTATCTGGTAGCGGGCGCCGGCAGCCCTTAGCGAACAAGTTAGAGCCAAGAAGGAGGGGGTTTGAGGTCAGAGGGGAATAGCAGCCACCGACTCGCGCTGATGTGGTTGGGTGTAGTAGCTGCTAGCGCCGCGTTAGTAGTGGAGGGCGCCGGTCGGGCGCTGCTGAGCCGGCCGTCGGCGCTGGAGCGATTGGCAGAGCTAATCACAGTGGTGATGCCGCCTCAGCTCTTCTCCTTGATATTGGACCGGCTGCTCTATTCGGCTAAACCGCTCATGCTGTTCGGTCTTATCATCGGCGTGTTTGCCGTATCAGCCGGTCTAGGAGCGCTTTTGCATTCCCTCGGTGTAAATCGTCGTTCTACTGGCTATCTGCTGACGCTGGGCTTGATAGCCGTCGCTATATTCGCAATAGACCTACTATTACTCCGGCCGGCGTCCGACCTGGCAGGCATATTATTCAGCGCCGGCCTGGCATTGGCCTTTGCCGGCGTTTTCGCGCTGGGCGCTCGGCCTTCAACCACGACTGCTCCAGCCGGCGGGACGCAGGGTGTTGACCGTCGGCTGGTTCTGACCGGACTGGCCGGCATCACTGCGTCGTTGGCGGTGGCCGCCTACTACTGGTCTTCGATACTGGCCAAATCCGCCCCGATCACCGCTCGCTCCGCCCAAGCCTCGGCCCCAGCTTCGGCCTCCGAACCAACGCCATCCAATGTGGATGCTGCCGGCGACGGCGACGATTGGTCACGCATATCGAATCTATCGAAGGAGGTCACGCCTACCGACAAGTTTTACTTTGTTTCAAAGAACTTTATTGACCCGCATGTAAGTGCAGCCGGCTGGAAGCTGACAATCGCCGGCCTGGTGGAAAATCCGCTCAGCTTTACCTACGACGAGCTAAAACAATTGCCGAGCGAAGAGCAGTTTAACTCTCTCATGTGCATCAGCAACGAAATTGGAGGCGATCTGATCGGTAACGCGCACTGGCGAGGCGTTCGGTTAAAGGCGCTGTTGGAACGGGCGAAGCCCGGCCCAGGCGTGAAGAAGGTCGTTCTCCACGCCGCTGACGGGTACGCTGACAGCATCACGTTTGACGCTGCAATGCGCGAGGCAAATTTATTGGCCTACGAAATGAACGGTGCGCCCCTGAACGATACGCACGGCTTTCCACTACGATTGCTAGTACCGGGCATCTTCGGGATGAAGAACGTCAAGTGGATTACCAAGATTGAACTGATGAGCGAAAACTTTCTTGGATACTGGCAGCTACGCGGTTGGAGTGATCCAGCGCCGGTAAAGACCATGTCGCGCATTGATACCCCGCTCAACCGTGAAACAATTGCTACCGGCAAGCAGACGGTGGCCGGCATCGCCTTCTCCGGCGACCGGGGAATAAAGGCGGTAGAGGTTAGCGCCGATCTAGGCAAGAGTTGGCGGCAGGCTGAGGTGAAGTCTCCGCTTGGCCCCTATACCTGGGTCCTGTGGCGAGCGTCAATCGAGCTGCCACCTGGTGACTCTGGGGTTAACATCTGGGTCCGGGCTATTGACGGCGCCGGGAACGTGCAACCGGCCGAAAGGGCGGATCCATATCCGGATGGGGCATCCGGCTATCACGTGATCACGCTGTCAACCAGGAAGTGATGGTGAGCAACACCCAATGGTGAAGATGCGGGCCTCTCACTATGCAATCATCCCGGTCGAGGAGGCCCAGGCCATCATCATGGCCCACACACTGGTCTTAGAGTCCGAAGAGATCAGCCTGAACGAAGCGTATGGCCGGGTGCTAGCGGAAGACATCGTGTCTGACCTAGATATGCCCCCATTCGCCACTACAACGGTGGATGGCTACGCTGTCATCGCCAGCGACGGGCTGGCCGGGCGAAGGGTCATCGAAGAAGTGACCGCCGGCCAACTCGGCAATCTCGCACTACAACCGGGTCAGGCGGCGCGAATCATGACTGGCGCGCCACTACCCACTGGCGCCGATGCCATCGTGATGGTCGAAAAGGCAGCTGAGCACGGCGATCTTATCGAGGTGAACGAAGCGCCTCGGCTTGGTGACGGTGTATTACCGTTGGGGGCAGACCTCCGGGCCGGCCAAGTTGTCCTGCCCAAGCGTTCGCTCATCGGAGCGCCGGAAGTCGGACTGATGGCAACGGTTGGCCGGTCGCGCATCCGGGCATTTCGCCGGCCGATAGTTGCGGTGCTTTCGACCGGCGACGAGCTGATCGAGCCTTACGAACCGTTGCGGCCCGGCGCAATCCGCGACAGCAACCGCTACGCGCTACTGGCCAGTGTGCGCGAGGCCGGTGCGATACCTCTTTCATTCGGCTCGGTAAGAGACGACGAGAACGAGCAGCAACGCCGGATCGAGGAGGCATTGGCAGCGGCCGACGTTCTGCTTACATCGGGCGGCGTTTCAGTCGGCAGCCGTGATTTGATTAAGCCGATCTTTGAACGGCTGGGTACCGTGCACTTCGGTCGAGTGTCGGTCCGTCCGGGCAAGCCGTTGACGTTCGCCACCTTCGATGACAGTAAGATGGCCTTTGGCCTGCCGGGTTTCCCGGTTTCATCGCTGGTGACGTTTGAAGTCTTCGTTCGTCCAGCTTTACTGAAAATGCAAGGCCAAGTTGACGCTGACCGCCCGTGGGTCAAGGTCCTTACTCGCGAACCATTGAAGCCAGCGCCCGATCGTACCGACTATCAACGTGTGATAGTTAGTTGGGAAGATGGGCAGTTGGTCGCGATCTCGACTGGTAGGCAGGTGTCGAGCCGACTCATCTCTATGATTGGCGCTAACGCTCTCATCCGGCTATCGCCTGGCGGGGATCTGATCCCGGCCGGCAGCTTAGTGGATGCAATGCTGATCGGGCAAATCAGGGCAGCCACCGCTTAGAGGGT
>JBCLEL010000120.1:0-6986 GCA_038913435.1 Chloroflexota bacterium | reverse complement strand
TCTGTCATGGCGAGCGCAACGAGGCGGTAGGAGACAAGCTGCTACCCTACGGATTGGGTCGCCTAATGTAGGGCACGAGCTTGTCTCGTGCCGAGGCTCGGGCGGCGTGAGGTTATTTTTCACGGGAGCGCCGAGCAATCTCGGGCCGGCCGATGACCGTAGGGGCGAACGGCCGAATCGCCCTTACAAGGTATTCGGGCAAACTGCTTACAGTCAATGGGTTATCGGCTCACGCTTTCAAGGAACTTTAATCTCGCCTCTAGCTGCCTACGATCTGACTCAGAGATGCCGGCTTCGAAAGCAAGAACCTTGCGATAATAGGCGATAGCCTTTGCATCTTGCCGTCTAACATCGTAGATAGAACCTAGTTGTAGATATGGTTTGGGTTCTTCGGGGTTTAGCTCAACGGCACTGCTAAAATCAGCAATCGCCTCGTCCAGCCTACCTAGAGCGTAATTAGAAATGCCACGATTAGTATAGTTCTGGGCTAGATGTTTATTGTCAGTTTCTAGTTCAATGGCCTTGTTGAAGTCGGCTATGGATTCCTCAAATTTGCCAGCACTTCCGTACGCGGATCCACGATTGAAGTAGTACGTACTTTCGCTAGGATCGAGTTTGATAGCCTCACTAAAATCGACTATGGCTAAATCCCACTGATCTCTCTCACTATGAGTCATCCCACGTTCGTTGTAATCATTGGCACTCATTCGCCTACAGGACGCCTCTACCCCGATGGATAAAATAGCTGCGGCCACAATCAGCATTCGGATAACAATCATCATGGTAAACGGATTCTTGCCTCTTGCTCGAAGTAATTCGTCAATTCAGTTGATGGTCTAACTGGTTGCGCGGAATATCCAACCATAGGTCCGAATGTGATGTCCCGTCATTGTGAAGTAAGAATTGCACTGGTTCGCTACTGACTTCTCCAGAGATAGCGGTAGCGGTGACTATGTATTTGCCTTTAGGTAGTTTGCGTTTGGCGTCTCGCAAGTGATTCGGTTCGTAGCTTTCGTTTGTAAAACCATAACAATCCTCTTCACCTTCGAACTTAACTGCGATCGCAACCGGCTCCGGCTTGGAGTCGCTCACAATATCTAGAAAGCGACCACGTTGTACTAGCCAAGGATCGAAAATCTCATGTCGTTCACCGTTAACCAATCGAAACTGCCGCGGCGCAGGGTTGCTCGACCATCTGCCCTCGAAAGAAAACTTGGGTTTAATTCCGTCGTAGTCAGAGTATTCAAGCTGCAAAAGCGTTTTTTGGGCCGTCTGGCGATAGGTAAGCTTGCCTACAAGTGGGTGCACACTAGGATTCGAGACGTACAGGTGTACAAGTCGCATTCCACCGTCATCGACCCAGTAATTGTCATTTAGACGAATGTGCAAACGTGGCTTTTCCTCCCACTTGGCCCACAAAGCGAACAAGGAAATCGCAAGGGCTATTAAAGTAATGACAAAGGCTATCAGCGATAGCCATTCCATAACGCTCAGTTTAGCACTCCGAGTAACCACACGCCTGGCACTTCCGGCAACCCTCCTGATAGACCAGCGTGTTGCAACCGCAATCGGGGCAGAGGTTGCCGATGACCTTGCCGACATCCGCCTTCGGCTGTTCGATGGTACTGACGCCATTCCTCAGGTCATGATTGCTTAACCCATTTGAGCTGGCGTTGGCCGAGCGGTCAATGCCGAGGTGTAGCTCCAACGTCATGGCAACTGCGTCCGGCAGCGAGCGGACCTGGCGCGGGCCAAAGCCGACCGACCGGCTGCCGCCGATCCCCCTCAACTGGCCGATAATCTCCCGCGCCTTTTGTTCCTGGGTCATCGGTGAGGGTACCCGTAGAACCATCGAGATCAGCCGGCCGAGCGCCTCGGCCAGGGCGGCTATGTCGCTGCCGGCCTTGCCGACGTTGACAAACACCTCGAATAGCCCTTCGTCGTCGCTGTTCAACGTGATATTCACGGTGCCTTCCGGCGCCTTGACGCTGCGGGTGTAGCCGTGCACTACGGCTGGTCGTGGCTTCCGGCCGGCGGCGGCAACGGCCACCTTCGGTTGCTCGGCGGCTGTCGCCGCTTCTGCTTTCTTCTCCGCCACTCCAATGTTCAGAACCTGTGTTCCCTTGCAACCGTCGCGGAAGACGGTGATGCCCCGGCAACCTAATTCATAGGAGAGCAGATAGGCGTCCTTGATGTCCTGCGGCGTCGCGCTGTTCGGCAGGTTTATCGTCTTGGAGACGGCGTTGTCGGTGGCCTTTTGGAAGGCGGCCTGCATGCGCACGTGCCACTCTGGTTCGACCTCGTGGGCCGTCACGAATACCGCTTTTACATCATCCGGCAGACCTTCAACGTCGTGCAAGCTGCCGTGCGCCTGCACCTCAGCCATCAGCTCATCGCTGTAAAAACCTCGCTCGCGCGCAACCTGCTCGAAGATCGGGTTGACGAAGCGCAGCTCGCGCTTGTTGGCCCGGTGGGTAAAGGCCAATGCGAAGATCGGCTCGATGCCGGATGAGCAGTCGGCGATGATCGAGATCGTGCCGGTTGGCGCAATGGTGGTGACAGTTGAGTTACGCAGCGGCTTGTCATCCTGGTAAATGCTCCGCGACCAGTTCGGGAAGGGGCCGCGCTCGCGGGCCAACTGCTGTGATTCCTCGTGGCCAATTCGGTTGATGAACTCCATCGTCCGCTCGCCCAGCGCCAACGCCTCATCGCTGTCGTATGGTATGCCGAGCATGAACAGCACGTCGGCCCAGCCCATCACACCGAGGCCAATGCGCCGGTTGGCCTTTACTATCTCGTGGATCTGCGGCAACGGGTAGGGATTGATCTCGATCACGTCGTCAAGGAAGCGAACGCAGGTCCGGACGTCCTTCTCCATCTCCACCCAATCGAAGTCCGGGCCATTAGCCGCAATGAACTTTGCCAGGTTCAGGGAGCCGAGGTTGCAGGCCTCGTAGGGCAAAAGCGGCTGTTCACCGCAAGGATTTGTCGCCTCGACCATGCCAACGGCCGGCGTCGGGTTGGCCGGACTATCGTTGATCCGGTCAATGAAGATCATGCCGGGGTCGCCAGTTGCCCAGGCCGCCGCCACGATCTTGTCAAACACCTCGCGCGCCCGCAGCTTGCCGACCACCTCGCCGTTGTGAGGAACGATCAAATCGTAGGAGCCGTCGGTCTCCAGCGCCCGCATAAACTCTTCGGTAGCGGCGACCGAGATATTGAAGTTGGTGATGCCGCCGGACAGCTTGCAATCAATGAACTCCAAGATGTCCGGGTGGTCAGCCCGCAAGATACCCATGTTGGCGCCCCGACGGGTGCCGCCCTGCTTGACCGCCTCGGTTGCGCTGTCGAACACCTTCATGAAGCTGACCGGTCCGCTGGCTACGCCGTGGGTGGTGGCGACGGTTGCGCCGGCCGGGCGGAGTCGGGAGAAGGAGAAGCCAGTCCCGCCGCCGCTCTTATGGATGATTGCGGCGTGCTTGACCGACTCGAAGATGCCCTCCAGGCTGTCCTCGACCGGCAGGACGAAGCAGGCGGAAAGCTGCTGGTCGTTGTTCTTGCCGGCGTTCATCAAGGTCGGCGAGTTTGGCATGAACTTGCTCTCGACCATGACGTCGTAGAATGAGTCGGCGACCTCGTCAACGTTGTGGCCGCTCTTGGGCCATTTGGCCTCGGCCTGGGCGACGGCTCGCGCCACCCGCCGGCACATGCCGTCCGGGGTCTCTACCACCTCGCCGTTCTGGCGCAAAAGATAGCGTTCACGCAGCACCCTCGTTGCTGCCTCGGACCAGGTTCCGCGCTTTTCACTCACTAACATATTTTGTCACAGCCCTCTTATCCATCTGATTGTCACTCGACTGATAACTCCATCCTTCTCGGTAACGTCGCCAAAAACGTTGGGATTGTTATTCACGTCATCGGCAGCCTGCTGGACAATATTGGGAATCTCAGTTTTCGGCTTCTGTTGTTTCTTTGTGTTTAGCCAATCGTATAGTTCCTGACCCAGCTTGCTTCGCATCTTCATTAATAACTGCCTCCAAGATAATTTGTCTGGATAATGTCAAATTCCATCCGGATCGGGCCCTTCAATCCAAAATCTAAAATCTAAAATCTAAAATCGTTTTTAGCTCCACAACGGCTGGTCTTTCTCAAAGTCGAACTGCAACTGCCGGTCGTCTTGAACCGTCCGGCGCCGCCACTCCTGCCAGTCCTCGATATGTTCCAGCAGCCCGTCAAGGTCCCGGAACTCTCGGTAGACCGACGCGAAGCGCACGTAAGCCACGCCGTCCAGATCACGCAGCTTTTCCATCACCAGTTCGCCGATGAATGAGCTAGGCACCTCGCTCTTGCCCAGCGAGAAAATCTTGCTCTCGATCCTGTCAATCGCCGTCTCGACGGCTTCAACCGGCACCGGTCGCTTGGTGCAGGCGATGCGTATGCCACGCGCCAGCTTGGCCCGGTCGTACTCCTCGCGCCGGCCGTCCTTTTTCACGACCGACAGAGCGACCCTATCGGCGCGCTCGTGGGTGGTGAAGCGTTGACCACAGGTCGGGCACTCCCGCCGCCGCCGGACGGTCTCATCGGACTCCCGCGAGTCAATGACTCGTGTATCCTTTGCTGAACAGTAGGGACATTTCATTTGATCAATCGCCTAGACCTTGTGACGTGGGGATAGCTTGCCTATCCAGGATACGGTTAGCTGTGACACCGGGAAGTGTACCACTCGCTCGATGTTGAGTCAATATATAGTAGAATCAAGATGTAAAAATACTATATATTGTAGTTATGTGCTTGTGGAAAATGAGCCGGTTGAATTGTAATAGTAGGAGAGTAGCTGAATCAAAGTGGATTCAAGCTGTAATAGGTTAGGTCATAACTAGATGAGCTCAGCGCGACAACCGACCCGGGACTTCACCGTCACAACCTTTGTCGTCAACGGCGAGCAGGTTTTGCTATTGATGCATCCAAAGCTGGGCAAGCTGCTGCCCCCAGGCGGCCACATCAACGCCGGCGAACTGCCGGACGAAGCAGCCGTTCGGGAGACGTTGGAAGAGACCGGACTGATAGTACGTCTGGTGGGGGAGCCTCCCTTACCCTACGAAAGTCCAGCCCAGTTGGTTAGACCGGAGGGGATTCAGCTTCATGACATTTCCGATGGACATCAGCATATAGACTTGATCTACTTTGCCGTTCCAACGGCCGGCGTTGAACTCAAGTCCGGCGAAGGCATAGCTCAGGTTGGCTGGTACACCGTGAATGAAATGAACGCGGCCGGGGCGGCTGACGAAGTCATCCAATGGTCTGCGCGAGCAATTGCAATGGTCAAGTTGAGACTCGCCGACATTTAATGTTTCATAAACAGGTAGTATTTGATCTTCGAGTCTGCTAAATTGTGCAACGCCGATGGCGACTCAGTTATTCAAATGGCTTCCGTGACCGATCAAGGGGTCGAGGTGCGGGTGTTCGAGGAGCAACCGCTGCCGGCCGGCGTCGATATACAGGCGTTGGTCAGTTATATGCGGGCGGCGGCCGGCCACAGCGGCCTGTCCGACAATCTGGCGATCAACCTCTACTTTTGCGACGACGAAGCCATCCGCGAGTTGAACCGTGACTATCGTCAGTTGGACTCGGTGACCGATGTGTTGTCGTTCCCGCAAAATTCGGAGCCTGAGTTCGTCACGCCGGCCGAGCTACCCCACGAGCTAGGCGACGTGTTCGTGTGCGTTCCACGGGCGGTCGAGCAGGCTTCCGAGTATGGGCACTCAGCCGCCCGCGAGCTAGCCTTCTTGGCGGTGCACGGCACGCTCCATCTGCTCGGCTTCGATCATGAGACCGATGAGGACCGAGCCAAGATGCGAGCCGTCGAGGAAGAGGTCTTGGCTACTATCCCGCGCTAGCCGCACGGACTGGCTGATTGATGGCGCCGGCCGAAGCGCGCATCCGTCCGATCAGCAACACTATCGCCGCCGCCGACAGTACCGAGGCTGCCGCCGGCCAGAGCAATCTTTGCCAGCTAAAGGTTGGTATCATCTGCATGTCTGGCGGCCGGTTCAGCAGGCCGGCCTGCAGTTGGGCCTGAAAGATGGGACTTGGCTGGACCAATTGATAGGTTACAGTAAGCCGGTCTATCATCCTCAGAAGGCTATCCACTCCGGCCACGTTATGGAAAAGCGACGGTAGCTCCTTCCGATGGTCAGGGCCACTTATCAGCCCGTTTATGTACTGTGAGACTAATTCCGCTTCAATCCTCTTATTCACCAGCTTGTGTCCTCGTTTGGTCTAATTTGTTCAGTTCTTTTCGCAATTTGGAGATTGTCCGGTGGAGCAAAGCCTTGATCGCCCCTTCCGTTCGCCCCATAACCTCGGCCACTTCCGCGTTTGTCAAGCGGCCGGCAAACTTGAGTGCGATCATCTGCTGTCGTTCGACCGGCAGTCGGCTCACCATTTGCCGTATCTGACGGATCTCCTCCGTTTTTTCAACGCTTTCCATTGGATCGCCAACCAGATAGTGGGCGTGCACCTCAGCGTCCAGCGGGCTGATGGGGTGGCGACCGTTATCTCGGTGCCAGTTGACTAGCAGGTTATGGGCTACACGAAACAACCAGGCTGAAAATGGCACTCCCTGGTCACTGTAGCGATGGATATTCGCCAACGCTCGGTAGAAGGTGCGCGCCGTTAGCTCCTCGGCATCCGCTACATTGCCACAACGATAATAGTGATAGCTGTATATCCTCCTGAGGTATCTTTCGTAGAGGACTCCGAATGCAGTTCGGTCCTCGCGAGCCTTGATTGCGAGTATCTGGTCAGATTCCTCCTCGGCTGGCGGCGCAATCAAGTCCATCGCGCCTAGATGACCTGCCGAGTTTAACTGAACAGTCTCGCTACGTTGTTGGCTCTGCCATGACATAGAAACACCAGCCTGGCGTATTGGATACACGGCCAATGACGGTGTACATAGTAACATCGGAAGAAAAGTTGCTCAAGGT
>JBCLEL010000119.1:0-7012 GCA_038913435.1 Chloroflexota bacterium | reverse complement strand
CCTGGTGTTCGTTGACGGAGCCGAGCTATATTGGCTTCACTTGGTTGTGGTTTACAGCCAGTTCACAACGGAGGTTGAGAGATGCAAGCTGTGACTCAGGTGCGACGCCCCACGCTAGATGACATGAATTTGAGCCAGGGTAAACGGGCTCGCCTGCACCGGCTTTTGTACCTGCATGGTCCGGCCAACGGCACTCTGATGCCACTGCCGGTGGATCAGGGACTTGAGCACGGACCCCGCGATTTCTTCGACAATCCTGACAGCCTCGATCCTGAATATGAGATCAAGATCGCGCTGGATGGCGGATTCTCAGCTATTGTCTTCCAGGTCGGTATCGCCCAGCGGTATTTGTACAAATACGCTGGCAGGCTCCCGCTGATCCTCAAAGTCAACGGTAAGACCGAAATCCCTTCCGACAAAGCCGCTTTCTCGCCCTGCATAGCCAAAGTAGAAGACGCAGTCCGTCTTGGCGCCGATGCGGTGGGCTACACCCTGTACGTAGGATCGCCGGCCCAATCAGAAGACATTATCCAGTTCCGCGAGGTGCGGATCGAGGCCGAGCGATACGGAATGCCAGTGATCGTCTGGGCCTACCCGCGAGGCGATGCGATTGAAACCAAAGGGGGAAGAGACGGCCTATATGCCGTTGACTATGCGGCTAGAGTCGCCGCCGAGTTGGGCGCCGACGTAATCAAGGTCAACGTCCCCAAGCGCGATCCAGAAAAAGATAAACTCGCGCCAAAGCCCTACAGCGACCTCGATGTTGATGAGGCCGAGGCAACCCGAATGGTCGTAAAGTCGGCCGGCAACTCGCTAGTTCTCTTCTCCGGCGGGAGCAAAGTCAGCGATGAAGTCCTGATCGCCAAGGCCAGGCTGGCAATGGGGGCCGGCGCCACCGGCCTGATCTTTGGGCGCAACGTGTGGCAGCGGCGTTACGACCAGGCCATGAAGATTGCCCGGTCGTTGCGGGAAATGATGGCGGAGTTTTCGGCATAGGGTGTAACCTAATATTGGATGGTTGTTAATGCGAGGCCGAGCTGGGTGGTAGCTTGGTGGAGGAGAGTTAGGCGTGCCCAAAAATAACATTAACATAAAGATTGGAGGCGAGGCCGGTCAGGGCGTAGAGTCCGGCGGCGCTGGCCTCGCCAAGGCGCTATCGCGCGGCGGACTCCAGATCTACGGTTTGTCCGACTATATGTCCCGGATTCGGGGTGGATACAACTTCTTCCAGATTAGAGTTAGTGAGGGACCGGTGTATGTCCACACCGACCCAGTCAATCTGGTCATAGCGTTCAATGAGGAGGCTGCTCAGGCCCATTTATCGGAAATAGTGCCCGGTGGCGGCATCATTTACGACAAAGGGCTGAAGGTTGACACTAGCTCCTGGGCAGGTCGGCAGGTCCAAGCGTTTCCGATGCCATTGAAGGAGATCGCCAAACAGATTGGCGGCAGCGACATCATGCTAAACACCGCTGCTCTCGGCGGCGCGGTAGGAGTGACCGACTACGAGTTCGAGCGGATCGCAGATGTAATTACGCAAAATTTCAAACGGAAAGGCCCACAGGTCGTCGAAAGCAATGTTAAGGTTGCCGAAGCGGCCTATAATTTTGCCCAACAGAATTACGCTCCCGACTTCGACTGGAAACTCTCGCCGATACCAGGCCCGCCGCGTATGTTGGTGAACGGCAACCAGGCCTTTTGTATGGGAGCCATCGCCAGCGGTTGCCGGTTCATCGCCGGCTACCCGATGACGCCGGCCACCACTATCCTCGAATATATGACCGCCAAAGCGAACAAGTTTGGCATCGTCACCAAGCAGACCGAAGATGAGACGGCTGCGATCCTGATGGCAATTGGCGCCTCTCACGCCGGCGTTCGAGCGATGACCGCTACTTCAGGAGGAGGTTTCTGCCTGATGGTCGAGGCGCTCGGACTGGCCGGTTGTACGGAGACGCCAATAGTGGTGGTCTTGGCGCAACGTGGTGGCCCTTCGACCGGCCTGCCAACACGCACCGAGCAGTCTGACCTCCAGTTTGCCATTCACGCCTCGCACGGCGAGTGGCCGCGCATTATCCTGACGCCCGGTTCGATTGATCAGTGTTTCGAAGCCGGCCTCAGGGCCTTCAACCTGGCGGAAAAGTACCAGACGCCGGTTATCGTGCTGACTGATCTCTATCTGACCACATCCATCCGATCGGTCGAGTTAGATGCCTTTGATTTCTCGAAAGTCAAGGTGGACCGGGGCGAAACGCTGTTCCCGGAAGATATGGACAAGCTATCCAACGGTTATTACCGATACCAGTTGTCGGAAAACGGCGTCTCGCCACGGGCGATTCCTGGTCACGAGAAGGGTGTTTACGTAGCCGTCGGCGACGAGCACAACATTGACGGCAGCATCACCGAGGACGCCGAAGTCCGCAACGCGCAGATGCAGAAGCGGATGCAGAAGCTAGAGACGGCACGGCGAGACATCCGACCGCCTGAGTATTACGGCGCAAAGAATCCCGAAGTGACGTTCATTGGCTGGGGTTCAACACGCGGCGCGTTGATGGAAAGCGTGGACCGGCTCAAGGCGTCCGGTACGCGAGCCTCGATGATCCACTTCGCCGACATATGGCCGTTCCCAGAGGAAGCGACTTTGAAGTTGCTTGAACAATGCAGGGAGACAATCGCCGTCGAACAGAACTACACCGGCCAGCTCGCCAACTTGATCCGCGAGCAGACCGGCTTCAAGGTTGACCGTCGGATCAACAAGTACGATGGCCGGCAGATCTCGCCGGACGAGGTTGTCGCAGCGGTCAGAAAGGGGGTAGCTGCCAATGTCTGAGCTGAAGCTATTCAACAGTGTGGAAAAGCCAACCTGGTGCCCAGCTTGCGGTGACTATGGAATCCTGGTGGCGGTGAAGCAGGCGCTAGCCGGTTTGGACTTACTACCGCACCAAGTGATGATCGTGTCAGGCATAGGTTGCGGCAGCAAGTTGCCTCACTACATGCACTCCAACGGCTACAACAGCCTGCATGGTCGCTCGCTACCGATAGCGCAAGGTATAAAGCTGGCTAACCACGACCTGACGGTCATTGACGTTACCGGTGATGGGGATGGATATGGCATCGGCGCCGGCCATTTCACTCACGTCATCCGGCGCAATCCGGACATCACCCACGTCGTTCAAAATAATTTTGTCTACGGACTCACCAAAGGGCAGGCTTCGCCGACTAGCCATAAGGGCTTCGTGACCACTACGTCACCCGAAGGCACCATCGAGGCGGCGATGAACCCGCTGGCAATCGCGCTGGCAAATGGCGGCACATTTGTGGCCCGAACCTTCGCCGGTGACCCCAAACATATGGCTAAAATATTGATGGAGGCGATTAAGCACAAAGGCTACGCCCTGGTTGACGCCCTGCAGCCGTGCGTGATTTACAATAAGATCAATACTTACGACTACTACCGCGAGAGGGTGTATAAGCTGGAAGAAACCGACTATAACGCGACTGACCGGGTTGCCGCCTGGCATAAGGCGATAGAGTGGGACGACCGAATCCCGATCGGTATCATCTACCAGGAGACCGGCCGGCCGACTTATGAGGAGCAAGTGAAGGTGCTGAAGGCCGGCCCGCTGGTAAAGCAGCCGCTGGACGGTCGTCCAAGCGAGGTTTACGAAAGCCTAAAGGCCGAACTGGTCTGAGCACTGGTAGGGGCGACCCGGCGGGTCGCCCCTACCAATCATCCTAGAATCTCCCTCGCTAGACCGTCCATCTCGGACAGTTCCTTTTTCAGTATCCCATGCTCCATCCCGCGCAACCGGCCGATGCTCTTGACCTGGCCGGCCCCGCCGGCGGTCAGCCAAGCGGCCAGCTTCGCGCTGCACTCCTCGCCCAACTCCGCCAGCCGGCCAGAAATTTCATTTGCTCACAGTATTTATGACGTCAGTCCTAAACTTGATCGCGCTTGCAAACGAACAGCATGGACTACAGCGGAGTGCAAAAGCATTGAGCTTTGTAGCGCAGGGGCTTGTCCCCTGCAGAGGGACGGGCGGGGCACAAGGCCCCGCGCTACTGTTAATACCGCATAATATCGCAACAAGCAGTAAGGTTGAGTAATGCGCCTCAATTATTATGCTCAATGCTGTAGGGTCAAAGCTTCGAGGGCAGTTGCCTTGTCAGCCGACTCGCCAGGATAGCGTACGTACACGGCGAAGCCATTTAATCTTTCTAGCTGCGGCCGGATGGTCTCCCAAGACGATTTAAGGGGCAATAGCGATTCCAGCAGCGCGATCAAGTGGTGCGTCTTTCCAAACGGAATATCGGCTTCTTGCAAGAGCGCTTTAAGGTATTTTTCGGCGCACTGCTGAGCGTGAAAACACACGGCGTCATAATTGGGCGCCTTACGCGCACGCATCTCTCGCCCGGCTGTTGCAAAATCGCCCTCCGCCTTCTCGACCCACTCACGGGTGAGTGGATTCATATAGCACCTTGCCTTTGCGGATCACTTCGTTCAGGAAAAAGTCGTTCCATTCCAGGCGTTGTCGGAGCCGCTCTGGAGTCCGAACTAGCAAATCCACCGGAAAAGGAGGGCTGACTTTATTCAAAATCTCAACTGCCTTCTGAATGCCCAAACCTTCAAACGAGAGAATCACCAGCAAGTCCACGTCCGAATCTTCCCTAGGCGCCCCACAGGAGTAGGAGCCGAAGAGAATGATCTGCTCCGGACCAAACTCGCGCACGATCCGTTCAGTCAAATCCAGGATGCTTCTTTCGTCAATCATCAGCTATTCCTTGCGTTAACTGCCCCGTCTACTCGTAATTTACACCAGAATTCGACCTATCAGCCCATCAATCTCGGCCAATTCGTCATTCAACATCTCCCGCGCCATCCCGTGCAACCGGCCGATGCTCTTGACCTGGCCGGCCCCGCCGGCGGTTAGGCACGCCTAGCGCTCCTCATAGCGAGCGACTTCAGAGAGCAAAACCACTTTGAGGGGACCTACTTGATGCACTCGTCTATCGTTCGTCAAAAAAGTTTCCTACCCAGCCAAAATTGCGGTCGCTACTGCATAGTCAGGCAACATTTTCGGGAATACAGCGTTCAAAATAGCTTTTCAGCCCTCGGTGTTTGGCCTGGATCCTTCACGAGTGAAGAACACCTCATCTCCTGGCCCCTTCCCCTAGCAGGAGAAGGGGAAATGATTAGTGGGGGGCACCCCCACATCCCCCGTCAATGGCTTCGCCCCTGCACCCCTTAGAGTCCGCCTAGTATAGCCTAAGACCTCGTTTGAGTTAACACTAGCCATCCCGCGCAGCAAATTCATTCTTGGCAGGACTATAAAAGCAGAGATAACAACTTTTCGCGCATTCTAGTTGCGATACTGAGGGCCATCACGGCTTCCTCCTGATCTGCCGATTCACCGGGATAACGGTAATCAACTGCGGCGCGCGTTAAGAATCTAAGCTCCTCTAGCGGCCACGACCATTCGCCACATACGCCGGCGAGGAGCCTGCTCAATCGAACCAGATCGTGGCTTTTCGGAGGAATCACGCCCAAGTGGATTAGAAGCCCCTTCATCAGTTTCTCGACGCATTGCTGGGCATGAAAGCAGACAGCGTCGAAATTGGGTCGCTCGATAACCCGAAACTCTCGGCCGGCGGTAGCAAGATCGTCCTCCGCCTTAATAACCCATTCCTTAACCGTTTCGTTCATACAGCGACTTCCCTTTATCAATCGCTTCCCGGATCAAAGGGTCACCGTCCTGATAACGCCGGGCGACATCCTCCGGACGACGAGCCAGCAGGTCAACCGAGAAGCTAGGGTTTACCCGGTTAAGGATTTCGAGTGACTTCCAAAAGTTCTTGCCTTCGAAAGGGAGCACGACTAATAAGTCCACATCCGAGTCCTCCCCGGGTCTCCCATAGGCGTAAGACCCGAAGAGGATGATCCGCTCCGGATCAAACTCACGCACGATCCGTTCAGTTAGACCTTGAATGCTTCTTTCGTCAACCATCAGCTATCCCCTGAGTCAACAACACCTAGAACCCAGGCGTCGCGCTCCTGGTTGATGAATGCGTCCACCTCGGCTGGCGTCGTAAAACTACCCTTTGCGGCACCGATGAGCCTGGCTAGCGGTAACGATACAGAAGGAGGTGTGCCCTGTACGACAACTACCTCCGCCGGAGCGCCAGGAATCAGTTCAGGGGACTGGATGACGATGATGCCGCCGGGCTGGACAACAACCCTTTGGCGAAGCTCGCCAGTCATAAAGGTTCTCTTTCTGTCAAGTCGGTTAGCCCGGATAGAGTGGATACATTGCACATAATATAGGTCTGCCCGGTCAACCTGCAAGCAAGAAAGTCGGCCGATGCTCCTGACCTGGCCGACACTGCCGCCTGCGATATGCGGTAGGGGCGACTCGCCGAGTCGCCCCTACGATCCCCACACCTCACCCTAGAATCTGTCCCATCAACCCGTCAATCTCCGCCAACTTTTCCTTCAACATCTCCTGCCTCATCCCGCGCAACCGGCCGATACTCTTGATCTGGCCGGCCCCGCCGGCCACGAGCCATTAGGTTCAAGTAGCCTGACGTTGTCAAACTTCTATCGAAGCTAGATGAACGGCTGCGCTTACGTTACAATCATTGGCGCCAGGTATCAACAAATCGGGGGAACAGAGCCATGGTTCAAACCACCGGCCCGGACTGGCTTGTTCGGTTTGATCCAGGAGGGCGATCGCGCCCCGGCGGACGACTCCCCGGAGTCGCGTTGCGCCAACTCGGTCTCCAACTGCTCGACAGGCTGGACGAGTTGCTGGACTTCCGCCCGCAACTGGGTGATGGTGGCCTGCTGCGCGGTATTGGCGGCGCGTAACCCATCACGCTCGCTGATCAGCTGATCGATGACCCAAGCCAATTGGCGCTGACTGAAGACGGACATGTCCATGGTTTGACGATAACCCGCCAAGATCAATTCTGACCATTAGAGCCCCGTAAAAGTAAACACGCCGTCAACCATCCCTAA
>JBCLEL010000118.1:0-7029 GCA_038913435.1 Chloroflexota bacterium | reverse complement strand
GCACTAGATCTGCACCTTGCGGAACAGCCTGGCAGCGTCGGGCGGGCTAGACATTAGAAAACCCGCCTCAACCATCATGCCGAACAGTCGGTTGTATTCCGCTATATCCTGGTCGCCAATCAGCACCCTCATCGGGTCAACGTCTTCATAGCCTAGATAGTGGGCGATTGACTCGTTCTCCTCATAGCTGACTGGCGGCCCGGCCAATTCGCCGCTGATCTCCTCCAACAATACCTTCTTGTTGCTTCGGTACAACTGAAACGCGTCAATATGCGCCTGGGCAAAATCACGGACGAACTGCTCGTTAGAGTTAAGAAACGACCGGTGGGCTATGTATCCGCCAAACATAAGCATCCGATCACTACCGCTGATTTTTCTCCATTCAGTCTGGAGGTCGGTCAGTTTGACGTAGTTGGAGTCAGATTGGATTCTAGTCCACTGCACCGATCCCAACATGGCTACCTCCACCTGGCCGGCGGTGAGCAACGAGTCCGGCGCCAGGGTGTACTGGACATCCAGGTCTTCGGTCCGCATCTTGTAGCTGGAATGGAGGATTGCGCGCCAGTAGGCCGTCCCTGGGTGATCGGAAGGGTACAGAGCCACTCTCTTGCCGCGTAAATCGGTCAGATGGGTAACGCCGGCGCTTTTTCTGGCAACCAATGGATAGCCCTCACGCACCCAAGCTATTGGCAGGAAGAACTGAACGTCTAGCCCTTGCAGCGCCAGCAACGCGACGGTTGGGACCAGCGACGCGATAATGTCAGCCTGACCGCTGGTAAAGGCTTCGCGGAGAGCGGTCTCATCAACGTGGGCTTGAAACTGAAGCTGGTAGTTCTTGCCGGCAAATAGCTCGTCGCTTTTCACCGCAAGATAGCGCCACATCGTCTGGCTGCCGGGAGCAATCGCCAGCGTTGCTTTCACCGGCGAGGCGAATAGACCCGCAGCGCAGCCTTGTAATAATGGCATGACCAGCGCGCCTAATCCGAGCGCGCCGGCGCTGCGTAATGCTTGCCGGCGGGTGATTCTGGGCATTGATCGGCTGGATTGAGCAGGTCGGACCGGTTCAATCATGTAACGGGTAACTCCACCTAGAAATTATCTTGAAACCGCTGAGACCGCAGACAAAATTACGTTCAATTTGTTGCGGTAGGGGCGTTCAATTGAACGCCCCCACGTCCGCGTCCTCTGCGTGCTCGGCGGCGATTTTTTTGTTGGTATCTTATTTAGTTGTCAGGCCAGTTTATCATCCTCTTACACCATAGGCGAAAGGAGGAATGTGTACGGCATGTATTGGATCTATACAGCTATTGACTTTGAATAATGTGTTACTTATACTCAACGCCAGTTAGAAATGTATTAATGTTTTTGGGCGGGAACTTCTTCACTGAGCGTTTTGGCCTCACCTTCTTAGCCACCCATGTAGAGGAGGTTTTATCGATGGACTTTAGTCAACTGCCTGATCCAATTACTGTCGCCGGAGTTGGGGTAACTCTGATCGCGTTGTACCTCATCCTCTGGTGGTTGGTCACCCGACCGGGCCGAGGGATGTTCCCGGTGGTCCACCATCGTCCTCCAGTCGCCCACACTCTCGCCTCTGGCCGTACCGCTGTGGTCGCGGTTGGAACCTTTGGAGTTAACCTCGTGGCTCAGATGGCCCTCAATTTCAGGGTCAAGGCAAACTGTCAGGATCAAATTGGCGGGATCCTCGTCGTTGAGTTCGATCGGGCGCGGCGAGACGAGGTTGCTAATAAAGGGAATCTCCAAGGCTACCGGGTCGAGTGTGCCGATGCACCGCTTGCCACAAACGGTTTCGGAGGCGAATCCATTGAGGTGGTCAACAAATCGGAGAACCGGGTGAAGTGGGTGTTCGACTTAAACAAAGGGATCACCGGCTTCTGTAAACTCCTTAGTCGGCCCGCCATTGAGCCAACGGTTATTCTCATCTATGCCTCGACCGGAGGACATCTCCTCTTAGCAATCGAAGCTGCAAAGAGCCTGCACTCACACTTTTCTCGGGCAGACATCTACGCTCTGACTATTCTGGCCGATGAGACAGACCAGCGCAAGGAGCTTGCTATTGCCCTTGATCGTCACCGCACAGAGCCGATTTTCCGCTGCTGGTTAGTGGCTGATAACCGCCTAGGGATGGTGAAAAACGATCAGATCCTGACCACTTTTCTTGCCAGCATCTGGCAGGCTTGCCGGGTAGTTCCGAATACCCAAGACCCCTACAACATCCTCCGCGACCTCTACAAGCCCACTTCGGGAGATATAGGTGGTGGCGTGCTGGTCTTAAGCGGCTGGAAACATTCGGATTTAGCGGTCTATCCAACCCCCTTGCCGCCCATCGACTTCTTTATCAAGCGCGACGATGCGGTGATAGCCGTCTTAGATGGCATTCTGGCAGTGGAGGATCCCCGGTACAAGTGCATTAACCTTGCTGCTCCAGTGCCCAACGCTCAGCGCTACGTGGTGGTGAACATTGCTCTTCGCCAACCTTACCTCTCCGAGCTTCAATCCGAGATTGTACAGCGCCTGACCGAGATCGATTACTTCACAAAGGATCCAAACCGACGGCTGATTTTTTCCTCTTTGGGCGAACCTCTCAACCGTTCCTCTACATTCATCCCGGTGACGGTGACACTGATTCAGGCGAGCAGCGCTGGGGTACAAGGGCTGATCGATCTGGCGCGGTCTGAGGAGACCGCCCAGACGCAAGCCGCCCAGCTCCAAGCCGCCTAGCTCCAAGCCGCCCAGCTCCAAACCAACATTTCTTCGCCCACCATCAGCGACAATATCCCTGCAGAGCTCAAAGATCGGGTCTCAGGCCAAAGGGGGAAGTGAGACATGCAAGATACTCCCTCCCATTTCACCTTGCTGATCCGAGTCTCGGGAGCACTCGTTGTTTTGGTGGTCGTGCTTTTTATCTTGCGGGCGTTGCCAACGCTGTTGCCAACGCTGTTGGCAACGGGCAGCCCTCCTCCTCCTCCAACAAACACACCTCTTCCTCTAACGAACACACCTTTTGTGATCACAGCTACTCCTCCTCCAACTTATACACCTCTTCCTCTAACGAACACGCCTTTTGTGATCACAGCTATTCCTCGCCCAACCGAAGTTCCAACTCAAACCCCATCCCCAACCGCGACTCTCAGTCCAACAGCAACGCCAAGCGTAACCAAGTCGTGCATCGTAACCAGCCAGCAATATCTGTATTCAAGCCCGAGCGAGGACAGCCGATTTGGCTTCGTCGTTCAGGGCGACCTTGTTGGGTTGCTTGCGGGGGCCCCAGGTAGCACTACCTCAGGAAAGGATTGGGTCAAAGTGCTGGTCCGTCGTGGCGATGCCGAGACCCGGGGATGGCTACGGCTCGCGTGGATCAAATGCCCTGAGTAGGGGAACTTGCAAGCGATACGGGAGGCGGGATTACTCTCGCCTCCTCGCTTTTCGGTATCGGCTATCAAAAATACCTTGGTAACGCTGGATGTTCGGACAGTTAGGAGCTTGAAACCTTTTCATCACATCACTTCCGAACCATTGTTAAGCCTGAGAAAACTAGAGATCAAATTGGGCTAGGTCGGTGTATTCCGGCCCGGTTGGCTTCAAGATGCTCTGGACCACCGAAAGCGTCTCGAACCTCCAATGCTGCGATTCAACCCTGATGGAGTCCAGCAGGTTAGATAGGCCGGCGGCCGGCGGCTCAATTCTGGCTATTGTCAGGTGCGGTTGAAAGGGGCGGTCCTCGCTCGCTAGGCCAGCCGTCCTCGCGGCGCCAGAGGCGATTTCGCCCAGCTCGATGATCTGCTTAACATCGCCGGCCAGTCCTGCCCACAGGACTCGCGCGCGTCGTGGTGAGGGAAACGCCCCCACTCCATCAAACCAGCAGCTAAGTCGCCACGATCTGCCCGTCAAGCCACTGGTCAGTTCATCAACGATAACCTGAACCTGCTGCTCGCTTACCTCGCCTAGAAAGCGTAGTGTGAGATGGGCCTGATGGAGAGCAACCCACCTCACCTTGCTCCTGCTTAACTCCGAGAGCGCCGGCGAACGCTTTGCCGCGTCAACGATCTGATTCAACCAGCCGGCGGCCTCGGTCGGCAAGTCTAGGGCAATGAAGGCGCGCATCGGTCAACCGTTGTCGCGCAGCGGTCGCCATCGTGCGAACAGAGCTTCGGCGTTACGCCAAAGGAGCTGTTCGAGAAACGCTTCTTCCAAGCCGGCCGAGCGCGCCTGAGCGATCACTCGCTCTTGCCTCAGCAGCGGAAAATCAGTGGCAAACAACACTCGATGCGGCTCGGCTAGCTGGCCGGCCAATCGAAAAATATCCTGGTTGTACAAGAATGTTGAAGCCGCCGAGTCATAATATACGTTGCTCAAGGCGGCTCGTACCTCCGGCATCAGTTCATAAAACAGTAGTCCGCCTCCCCAGTGGGCGGCGACCAGCTTCAAGTCTGGATAACGGCTGGCCAATGCCATCACTTGTTGCGGATGGACCGCGCCTTTGCCTGGGTATAGGTGTCCGACCGGCTCAGACGCATGGGTCATTAGCACGGCGCCGGCCCTGTTGACGACCTCGACCACCCTGGCGACGGTCTCAAAGTCGTCCAGCCGGTAGCCCTGGCCGTGTGGCATCAGCTCGCCAACGCCGGCGCAGCCGTCGGCGATCCGGCGCTCGGCCTCGTAGGCCGCCCGGCTATCAGTTGGTTGGACGCAGGCGAGCGCTACTATCCGGTCTGGGAATCGTTTGATTGCGTCAACCAGATAGTCGTTATGCCAGGCGCACAAGTCATGGCTCTGCCAGCCAAAGCCAACTGCCACCGACCAACTTACGCCAGCTTCATCCATCGAGGTGACGAGCGACTCGGCGTCGGCTATCCTAGCCTTTGGGTTAGAGTACAGCTCGGAAAAGAATCGGTCGCGCTCCAGGAAACGCTCGCGGCGTAGGCGCACCTCCGGTGGAAAGATGTGGACGTGGCTATCTACTACTGGCACTGACCTTGTCGGGCCTCCAACTGGCCGCGCCGACCGCATGGCACGCCACCCAATGCTCCCCTCCGACATCGCGGTATTCAGGCTCGACCTGCTGACAAACCTCCATCGCTATCGGGCAACGGGTGTGGAATCGGCAGCCGGGCGGCGGCTTGATTGGACTTGGTAGATCACCTTGCAACACGATGCGGTCACGGCGACGCTTGGGGTTCGGCTCTGGCACCGCCGACAGCAGCGCCTGGGTGTATGGATGCAACGGATTTTTGAATGTCTCCTCGGTTTCAGCCGATTCAACCAGCTTTCCTAAGTACATCACGCCCACATGGTCCGAGATGTAGCGCACCACCGCCAGGTTATGGGCGATGAAGAGATAGGTCAGTCCAAACCTTTGCTGCAGATCTTTCAATAGATTTAATATCTGAGATTGAATTGATACGTCCAACGCTGAAACTGGCTCGTCGCAGACGATAAAACGAGGGCGAATAGCGATTGCGCGGGCAATGCCAATCCGCTGACGCTGACCGCCGCTGAATTCGTGCGGATACCGACTGGTCAACTGAGGTCGCAAGCCAACCAGTTCCATAGATTCATGCACCATCTGGTTGCGCTCAGCCGACGAGTTTGCCAGGTTATGGATGGCTATTCCCTCGCCGATAATCTCGCCGATCGGCATCCGTGGGTCTAGCGCACTATACGGGTCTTGGAAAACGATCTGCATGTCGCGCCGCAACGATTTCAATTCGCGACCCTTCAGTGGGCCGACATCTTTCCCATCAAAATGCACTCGGCCGGCGGTTGGCTCGGTCAGACGGATTATTGAGCGACCAACGGTGGACTTTCCGCAGCCACTCTCGCCGACCAACCCAAACGTCTGGCGGGCCTGAACCCCGAAACTCACGCCATCTACCGCGTGGACCTGCGCCACAGTACGGTAGAGCAGGCCCCCACGCACTGGAAAGTGTTTTACCAGATCGGTCACTTCCAGCAGTGGCTGAGAATTGTTTGTTGTCATTGACTGGCCTTTTCTGAGGCGTAATGCTCGTCGTGCAACCAGCATGCGGCCTTGCCATTGCCAACAGTTAGTTCGGGCGGATCAATCTCACGACAGACCGACATCACCTGAGGGCAGCGGGCAGCAAAGCGACATCCGACCGGCAACCTGAGTAGATTCGGCACCGTGCCGGCGATGGAGTGCAGCGTATTGCTGCGGTCAATGTCCAGTCGTGGAACACTAGCCAGAAGTCCCTGAGTATAGGGATGCTTAGGAGATTCAAAGATCGTCTCGACATCGCCGCGCTCGACTATCCGTCCGGCGTACATCACTGCGACTTGCTGTGCCATCTCAGCCACGACTCCCAGGTCGTGCGTTATCAAAAGTAACGCCATACCGATCCGCTCCTTTAGCTCAAGAAGCAAGTCCAGGATCTGGGCCTGGATTGTCACGTCAAGCGCGCTGGTAGGCTCGTCGGCGATCAGCAACTTAGGCTCGCAGGAGATAGCCATAGCGATCATGACTCGTTGACGCATGCCGCCACTAAACTCGTGCGGATAGCTGCGGTAGCGTGACTCTGGTTGAGGTATGCCTACGGTCGCAAGCAGACCCATGGTCCGGTCCCGAGCGGCGCTACGGCTAATATGGTGATGGGCCAGGACGGCCTCGCTGATCTGTTCGCCGATGGTCAGGACCGGGTTTAACGATGACATCGGGTCTTGAAAGACCATTCCGACCTGGGAGCCGCGTATTTGAACCATTTGCCGCGCGCTCAGGCTGAGCAGATCAACGCCGTTAAGTTTGATCTGGCCTGCGATAGTCCGACCCGGCGGCGGAACCAGTCGCATCACCGAGAACGCGGTCATACTCTTGCCACAACCGGACTCGCCAACCAGACAGACCGTTTCCCCTTGGCGGATCACCAGGTCAACGCCATCTACCGCCGGCGCCACGCCATCCTCGGTGAAGAAGTAGGTCTTAAGGCCGTTTAGTTCTAGTGCATAATCAGATGACATTTTCGGGAATACCGCTTTCAAGTAGGGGCGACC
>JBCLEL010000117.1:0-7048 GCA_038913435.1 Chloroflexota bacterium | reverse complement strand
GGCTTAAAAGCCGTTGCACCAACTTCCCCCTAAAGTGCGTTGACCCTCAAGTTTGGCCATCGAAGTGATAAACGCAGCCTACCTTATAATTCTACTCAAAGTCTGGCTCGCTGACTCCCCAGTTGCCTATCCGAGCCGTCATTTTGAGATTCTCAGGCCAGAGGATTGTACTGAGCGTGCGATGTTGTTTCCACACTGGTTAAAGCGTGGGCGAACTGCCTGATCGGAGCCGGTAAGCTATTGCAGCAACCGACATTAGTCCTGGACTTCATCTTTTTCCTGTTAGCAGCGATTGTTGGCGGCTTTCTGGCCCACCGGCTACGCCAACCTCCCTTGCTCGGCTATCTCATCACCGGCATCATCTTCGGTCCCAGCGCGTTGGCGCTGGTCCATCGCAGCGAGCTTATTCAAGTCCTAGCGGAAGTGGGCATCGCGCTGTTGATGTTCACCATCGGCGTACACCTCTCTATCCGAAGCATTTTGGAGATTCGTGGCGTCGCGTTGATCGGTGGCGCAATACAGATCTTGCTGTCAGTCGCGCTCGGTTATGGGCTGGGCCAGGTTTTCGGCCTCGATGTCGTGACTTCAATCTTCCTCGGCGCGGTGATCGCCCTCAGCAGCACGACGGTCGTCTTAAAGGTATTGAGTGACCGAGCGCAGCTCGACACCATCCACGGGCGTATCCTGACCGGCATCTTGATAGTACAAGACTTAGCTGTTGTGCCGATGATGGTCATTTTGCCGGCGTTGGGCCGGGCCGGCGGCGATCTGTTCGGCGAGCTTGCGATTTCCACTATCAAGGCAGCCGTCCTGCTAGGATTGGCCCTTGTGCTGGGGCAACGGGTCATCCCCTGGGCATTGGAACGTATCGCCGCCACCCATTCTCAGGAGCTATTCGTTCTCAGCGTCGTATCAATGTGCCTGGGCACCGCGTTCGGCGCGGCGTTGCTCGACTTGCCGCTGGAGATCGGCGCTTTCATCGCCGGCCTGGTTGTCAGCGAGAGCGAGTACAGCCACGAGATTCTCGGACGAATCCAACCGCTGCGCGACGTCTTCGCCGCTATCTTCTTCGTATCAATCGGCGCGCTCTTTGACGTTTCATTTCTTGTCAGCCATTGGCAACTGTCGCTGGCACTGGTGTTGGTGATTCTGATCGGCAAGTTTCTGATTTCGGTCGCCATTGTGCGTGGATTTGGGTATTCCGGTAGGATCGCGATTTACGTTGGTCTAGGACTGGCGCAGGTAGGTGAATTCTCATTCGTGCTAGCAAAGACCGGCGCCGAGCGCAACGTAGTCTCAGAATTTTTCCCCGCTATGACCGTCGCGGGCGCGCTGCTGACGATGATATTGACTCCGGCTGCCATCCAGGCTGGACCGGCCATCTACGCCGTCTTAGCTCGCCTGCCGATAGTTGGCCGGCTTTTGCGTGAACCAACTGGGCAGCCTGCCGGCGATCAATCTGCGCCGGCGAGTGGGCACGTCATCATCTGTGGTTGCGATGAAATCGGCCAGATGCTCGCGAGTATCCTGGAAAGTCGCAATTTCCACTGGGTAGGGGTGGACTACAACCCATCGTTGGTCCGACAGTTGCAGCGAGCCGGCAAGCCAGTCGTCTATGGCGACTCGTCCAACCAGCAAATACTCAAAACGTTAGGGGTTGAACGCGCGCGCTTGCTGGCGGTGACAGTGCCTGATCCGTTTGCCGCTGAGCTGACGGTGCGAATCGCCCGGCGGCTCAACCCCCGCCTGGACATCGTTGTCAGGGCCGCCACGCCAGAGTCAGCGATGACATTGCAAAAGCTAGGCGCATCTGAGGCGGTAGACCCGAAGCTTGAGGCCGGACTGGAGATGATACGCCACGCGCTGCACCGATTTGGCGTGTCCAGCACCGAGGCCGGCTACATATTGAGCCGGCTGCGCCAGCGGCGCGGTGAAACAAGTTAGTGACGGACCTTGCGTTGGAATGAGCGCATTGCATCATAACTAGAGATTACCGAACTGGTATCGTTGCCTCAAATGGTACCCTTACCTGACTGACATATCGGAATAGGCGTAGACTCTTCTCTTAAAGTTTCTTGGCGTGGGGAGGTGCGCTCCCGCAGCCAACAGCTTCGGATCGCTTGCCGGCGACAGGCCAGGAAAGTAATGCGTCGTCACCAATCAGTTCGAGGCTTGGCACAGGAAGACATTTTCCTTCATAATTCCGTTGATTGGTTGCACGAACGTCCTTTAGCGTTGGGAAACACATGCCGGCACCCGAACAAGCAGCACGAATAGCGATAGATGATGCCCTGACCTTGGCGGGCTGGGTGGTGCAGGACGCTGTCGCCGTCAACTTGGGCGCAGGTCGCGGCGTCGCGATACGAGAGTACCCGTTAGATCGCGGCTTCGGATTCGCCCGCGGAGCCGATGGTTGAGCAGCGGCCATGTGGGGCAGAGTGCATGACCTGACAATGTGCGTGACGCCAGGGATTGACTACGCTGGCTTGGCACGGAGCCGGAGAATCGGCAAGGGAATCATCAACCTTCGTCAGCTAATTCATCGGCTTCCATGTCGTGCCAGCCAGCCTGCCGTGCGTAGTCGTCGGCGATTTCTCGGAGTATCCTGCCCGTTCGCGGCCATCTGTCCTCTACCTGCTCGGCCCAAGAACGGAATTGGTCGGAGAGCGAGAGTTCCTGCTTCCCACCGTCGTAGACACCGCGCATGGTGACTCCGCGGCTGTTCCTCTTGCCAATGCTCAGCCCCTTTCCAAGTTTCGGGCTCGCTAGGCCTTCGATGATGTCACGGATCGGCTCAGCCGGCCAAACGCCATCTTGCCCCACGGGACTGCCGGACAGCAACTCGCCGATATAGACATCACCGATTTCGGCACGGTCGCTCTCGGCGAACATCCGGCGAGCCTCGTCAATCCAAGCCCGCAGCACGGTTTGATTGATGCTGCCGTCGTTGGCTGTGCCGGGCGGCAGGCGCCAGCCGCGGAGCAACAAGAAACAATTGCGCGCTCGAGAGGAGGCTGAGGCATCTGCCTCAACATCGCTAGCCGGCTCCCGTTCACCACGGAAGCGGGCGCACACTGCTTCTACGAACAGGTTCGGCGTAGCGGCGAGTCGGGCGTGCAGCGCTCGAGGAGGGCGAACGTGGTCGAGAACGGCGAAGTACCCCCACTCTAGCTCCTCCATCAGGTCGCTACTGGCGCCGGTTTCCTCCAGGTAGTCAAGAAGCGATCCCACATCGTGCTCAAAGGCACCCGGTTGATATGTTTCCTCTGCGTTTTGGTCAAGGGCGACCCGGAGCGCCCGTGCGACCAAGTCAGGATTCAGCGCCGTCGCCCCCTTGCTGGGACAGACTAGAGCGAGCACATCTATGGCCGACCAAGGTCGCCGGTGATCTAACAGTCGCTCCGCAAAGGGGATAGCATTATCCAGACCCATGCCCATAGCTTGGACAGACCGCCAGTACTGATCCTGAACCGGCCCAACCTCTTGGGCCGCGAGCGTCCAAGTTCGCGGCTCGTTTGGCAGCGAGAGGAAGAAGAGGCTGCGTGCTCCCTCGGACAGGGTGGCCACCCGAGCGACGACGCCATCAATCCAGTCCCAACCGCGTACCTCGGCCATCCTTCTCACGCAGCCGATGGCCACATCCCGACGAGCGTCTTTGGCGGCCAACCAAGGTAGCAACTCGTCAATGAGCCTTTCGCCAGCGACATCCGCGGCGACCGCCCCTACCAGCCAGGGGAGACTGCTCTTGGCTGCCAGGAGAAAGAGCGCCTCGGGACCATGCTCTTTGAGAGCTTCCTGTACACACGAGCGCCTGGCGTCAGCCACGAGGCCATCATATACCCGACGGTCGAGCTTATCGGCCCCAGGCATGTCAGGTGACCAGTCGAACAGGCGGGCGTGTCGCTCAGGGGCGTTTCGCGGCTCAATTCGTTCGGCGAAGGCGGCCAATCGCGCCAAGCTCTCCTCATCTCGCGCCCACTCAGCCGTAGCGAACTGCCGGTGATTAGCGACGAGCTTCACCACCGCTTCCCACAACGCCAAACGGTCATCGGAGCCGAGCGACTCGGCTGAGATGCGTTCCAATGTGGCAATGGCTCGGTCCAAGCCCTCCACAGGGAACCCCGATAGCCCGTCGAGTAGGTCCACCCATCGAGTCGGCTGCTCGCCGACAGCACGGATTGCCAGGTCGACTAATCGACGCTTCGCCCTTGCGATTTCAGGCCACGTGAGTTCGTAGTTGTCTGGCTTCCAGTCTCGAAGTGAGGGAGCGGCGGTAGGAATTGCTATGTCGTGCATGGTCGGAAGAAGCTTTAGAAGGAGGGGCCAGCCGACCGCTGGACGGCGTGTGAGGAGCCGCTCCATAGCACTGAGGCGCTGCTCCAGTGGAGCCGAGGTTTGCGGCGACCAAGCTACGAGGATGTTCCGTAGACTCTCACTCGGTCGGTTCGCTTGTCGACCGCCCGGATCAAGCTCGGCCAGGTGCGCCAAGACATCGACGGCGCGGGAAAAGTACTGTCCTGACCAAGCCAGCACCTCCAGTGCCCAAAGTAGACCGGTGTGCGGCGAGAAGGCAGCCACGAGGGCGTCGTGCTCGGAGTCAGTAAACATCGATCTGAACAAAGGTCGGTAGCCCGACAATACTGCCTCGGCAGCATCGAGGAATTCCTCCGGGGCCGCTTCGGCGAGCAACGGTAGCACGTCTTCCAAGGACTTCCATAGGCGACCAGTCAAATCGCTGTTAGCCCTGTCTAGCAGCTTGCTCACCAATAGGGCAGCGTGATCCTCGCCAGTCATTCTATCGGCGAGGACTTCCCCGGTAGTGCCAAGGATCACAGCACCATAGGCCAAACCGTGACGGAGTTGGTCGGACCACGTGCGACGGGCACCGCGGATCGCCGCGAACGGGCGCTCAGCGACGGGCAGTCCGAACGCAGGATCCGGCTCTGACAAGACACGAAGGGCTGCGTCGCGCCAGCGGGCCAGATCGTTGCGTGTCAGTATTGGTCGGAGGAGGGCCCAAGCGTCGAGCGGCGCGGTGAGCCGCCAAGTACGGCCGGACAGGCGGAATGGTGGGTCATCGCTATTTGCCCATTCCGCCAGATCGCGTTCGAGCTGGTCGCGTGCAAGGCCGGCGACTTCGGTTACGATCATCCAGTCGGCATCTGAATCGGTCGACCAACTCCCCACCAGCACGAGCGGAGCAAGAGACCCTGCGGCGGGGCGGGTCGCCCACCTCGGCTTCGCCACCTGCGGATTTACCGCAAGCTGACGCCGTAACGAAGCAAGGCTCCTGCGGGCCTGCGCTGAATGCCGCTCCGCGTCCTCGCGTGACCAGCCGGCTGCTTGGAGCGCGTCGCGCGCCTCATCACGAGCAAGTCGAGGCAGCAAAACCCGGTCAGGCCCAGCGTCGCCGCGGCCCATCGGCACCAACACGTGGTGGCCGCCAGCCTTCGCAGCTACCACGTCGGCGCCTTCGAAATCGGGGATGAAGATGGCGGGAGAGCTTGACGAGGTTAGGCGCGTCCACGCTTGCCGCCCTGACACGATCAGCACCGTGGCTAAAGGGTCATCGGCTGCCTCGTCGACCATAAGGGATGCTGCGACGAACGCAATCGCCTCGTCGCGTGAGTTTGTCCGTATGCCAACGGCTTCAGCCGGCCTGACCAGCATTCCGCGAAGCTCTTTCACCTGGTCTTGCCGCCCTGCGAGCAATAGACCCGCCGGGAGCGTCGGCCGGGTCTGCGTTGACCACCACCGCCACCAACGGTCGAGAGTCCGGACGTCGAGGGGATTTCTGCCCATCAATTCGGACAGCCAGATGTGGACGCCCGGTGTGGCTTCGAGCCACCCCTCCAGGTCGTCGGCGTCCAAAGCAACGACTTCACGCCAGATGCCTTCGTTTTGCTTTTTCCGCATCCAGGCATCTTTGCCGGCCCACCTGCGCAGTGTCACGAAGACGAATGCGGTAGATGCGGGCTCGACTCCTTGCGGGGCTTCGGTTCGCTTCCGGTAGTCGCTGTCACCCTTGCTCCGAGGGTCGTTGCCCGTGCCCATCTCCCATCGCGTCATCCCGGCCGGCACATAGGCAGTCCCTGTACCGCCGTTGGCCCGACCGTCCCAGCCACCGAGACCAATGCCTTCATCGGCACGTACAGAGATCCCGGTGACACCAGGGGTTGAGTGGAGCAATCGGCGAATCAAATGTGGCAGCACCGCTCGCGCTTCCAGGCGGTCGGCCCATTTTTCAAGGTCAATCACGTTTACGAGTTCGGGGTTGTCGGGCATGTTCCTGCCTCCGCCGTTAGTCCCGGTCTGGTGAAATCGGTTCTAAGCTTACATTCTACCATCGCGACCACCGAACATATCGGCCATCCGCCCGGGATAGCTAGAGTCGAAGCGCTGTTAAATGTGCTATTCTTCGACCGCAAGCCAGGCCGGTCCGACCCGTGGACTGAGCGGCTGTGGATCTATGACCTGCGCACCAACCAGCACTTCACGTTGAAAACCAACCCGTTGCAGCGGAGCGACCTGGACGAGTTCGTGGCCTGCTACCATCCTGAGAACCGACACGACCGGATGCCTAGATGGACACCCGAGAACCCAAACGGTCGTTGGCGCGCTTACAGCTACGACGATCTAATGGCGCGTGATAAGGCCAACCTCGACATCTTCTGGCTGAAGGACGAGAGTCTGGAAGCCTCGGAAAACTTGCCCGAGCCGGACGTCATTGCCGCCGAGATCGCCGAGGACCTGCGCGCCGCGCTTGAGCAGATCGAGGCGATAGCCGGCGAGTTGGCCTGAGGCTTGGGGATAATCGAGAGGGGCCAGGTGGCGGAGATCAAACCGGGTTCCGAGTTTGCGCCGTTCTTCGAGCTCAACCACGCGGAGTGGCTGAAAATGAGACACCCCGACAACCTGCCGGGGTGCCAACCGATGTGTTGCACTGGCGGAAGCGACGGGATTCGAACCCGCGATCTCAGCCTTGACAGGGCTGCATGTTAGGCCGCTACACCACGCCTCCAAAAGCCTCATCACAATTATATGCCTC
>JBCLEL010000116.1:0-7072 GCA_038913435.1 Chloroflexota bacterium | reverse complement strand
ATCCAGGTAGCAACCAGCATACGCCAATCGGACACTCTTTGAGTTTCACTGCACCCTGGTTTCCCGGCCTGTTTTTCTAGACATGAAGCGTTCTCCTTGTATAAACTTTCCTCAACTTCAACTTTTGGTGGTGACCAGGAGTGAGTGAGTCAACCATTCTAACTGTTGGTTCGCCGGCGCCGTCCTTCTCGCGGCCGGCTAACGGAGGGCGAGTAGTCTCATTGTCCGACTTTGTGGACAAGCAGCCCCTCATCCTCTACTTCTACCCCAAAGACGATACCCCAGGTTGCACTAAAGAATCCTGTGGTTTCCGTGACTTAGCGTCCGAGTTTGCCGAGCTTGGAATAGCAATTGTTGGTGTCAGCCTCGACAGTGTAAAATCGCACGAAAAATTTGCCCAAAAGCATCGGCTACCTTTCCCGCTTTTGTCCGACGAAGATGCGAGTATGAGCACTCAATTTGGGGTTTACAAAGAGAAAAGTCTTTACGGAAGAAGGTTTATGGGCATCGAACGCACCACCTTTGTCATCGGCAAGGACGGCAAGATAAAGGCGGTGTTTCCAAAAGTGAGGGTAGAAGGCCACGTTGAAAAAGTGCTGGCTACTATTGATAATCTCTAATCCAAGGCGCAAGGTGGCATGAGTAAGCGGTTTGAAAAGGACGAGCTTCAAGACTCGGACGATCTTGGAGAGGAAGAGATCGCACCGCAGATACGAGGCCTGCGACGCGAGCGCCGGCATGAAGCGGAGCTACGCTTGAGTCCGCGCCGTATCAAAGAAGCCACCCGCGGAACCGGCGGGGGCCAGGGTGCTCAGGCCCGGCCACGATTGTCCGAGAAATCAGCTAAGCGTTTCAAGTTATAACAGGGCCGTATCCGCCCAAGATACCCGCCCATCGGAGTAGGACGGGCAGGTAACAGACGACCGGCAGGATCCGATGACAGGTGGTCAGCCCGCCGTCCCTCCGAGTGAATTGCTGCGCCGATTGCTTAGGCTAAACAATGAAGACCGTAGCTGGCTGGTCCGGGTTGAGACGGATCAGCTACTGGTCGCTGAGTGGAAAGTCGCCGATCCAAGCTGGTTTGGCGCGTTTCAGCGCGCCGGAATCGTCCGCGTTGATCGAGTTTTCCTGGACTTGCGGGCGGATAGGCTTTTGGTTTGCGCTCGACGCCGGCGGTACCGAATGCGCTGGGCCGGAGTACCGTGGTCTCCGGAATCTCAGTTAGAGTTGACAGGCTGGCCTGGCTGGCAGGTTGACCTTTCCGCGCTATGGCCGCAAAAGCCCGGCGACATTGGCGGACGAGAAGGCGGCTTCCCGGTAGACGGTGACGATCACAAGTATCGCGTTGACCTCCGCGAAATGATCGGTCCGATCAGAAACGCGACAAAAGAAGCCGGCTGGAAGTTCGACGCCGGCCGGTTTCTGCGCCGGATTTAGCGCAGGTTCAAGATAGTCTTTTGGGAAAGGCTTTGGATGTGCGTCATTGTCGGCAAGGTCCCGTAGCGCGGGGGCTTGTCCCCCGCTCGCTTCCTAATTCGGCTGGGGACAAGCCCCCGCCCTACAGATTGGCTGCCCACTGGAAGATCGTTCCACCATTCCCAAAAGGGTCGCCTGATTATGCGCTAAGCGTACCGTGAGGCTTGTATCACTCCGAGGCCCGTGCTAATCTGGGCATAACCTGGCGACATCGAGGCGAGGCTTATGTTCGTCCTACGGCTGCTGGTCGTCAACATCGCTTTCGTGGTGGTGGCTTGCTCATCGCCGGCCGCCGACTTCTTCAACCAGGGGAAAGCCGCTGCCGAAACAGGTAAACTGGACGAGGCAATCGCCGCCTACACCAAGGTCATCGAGCTAGACCCCAAATCAGCCGGCGCCTACTACAACCGCGGGCTTGTCTACGGCGAGCAAAGCAAGCTGGATCTGGCCATCGCCGACTTCACCAAAGCCATCGAATTAGCCCCCAAAGATGCGGACGCCTACTATTACCGCGGGTTTGTTTACAGCGAGCAAAGCAAGCTAGATCTGGCCATCGCCGACTACAGCACATCCATCGAACTCTACCCCAAAGAGGCCATTTTCCACTTTGACCGAGGGCTTGCCTACCACGTTCAGGGCAAGAAGAGTGGGGCGATCAAAGACTATCGCAAGTATCTGGAACTGGCGCCAAATGCGCCCAATCGCAGCCAGGTTGAGCAGCGGATACGAGACCTCGAAAAGCGGTAAATCCGGCGCTAGTCAGAGATAGTATTCGGCGACTTCGTAGGGGCGTATTGCACAGCCTGTCTCATAAATCGTTCTTGACAGACCCATACCACAACATCTGGACTCTGGATCGCTTGCCACCTCTATATTTAGTATCACCAGCCGCGAGTTTAGGACTTCTGAGACGGGCTGTGCAATACGCCCCTACCGCGCAGCGACACATTATTTCGTTTCTCGGTTGCGGCCCGGCGGAGTTGGGCGCTGAACACCCGTTCAGGGAGTTTGCCAACCCGGAATATCTGGCCGGCCTGCTTGAGGCGAAACGGGAAATCCGCGAGGGCAAGGGCATTCCAGCCGAGGAGGTCTTCAGGCAGGCCGGATTCTGATGTACCGGGTCATACGAGTGAAAGCGCCGGCACTTGTACGCCCCGTCTTTGGGCAACCACAGGGGGTTGCCCCTACGATAGGCGGGGCATATATTAGGCAGGGGCAGACCCCCGTGTCTGCCCCTGGTATGCGCCGACCATTGGGGGCCCTAAGGCGACCCCCTACGATTATGGGCGCTTGGTTGGACGGTCAGGTTCTATGTATAATTGGCGCATCTTAATGTAAAGCCGTGCATGTCCTGGCTATCGGTGGCTGGGAAGCGTTCTCCGGTTCTTTTTTGAGGAGGTTGTGTCATGTATTCCGGCTCGTTTGTGGCGATGATAACTCCGTTCAAGAACGGGAAGCTCGATGAGCAAAAGATAGCCGAGTTGACCGAGTACCACATCCGCAACGGCACCAACGGCCTGGTCCCTTGCGGGACAACCGGCGAGGCGGTGACGTTGAGCGACGAGGAGCACCTGAGGGTCGTCCAGATCGTGATCGAGACGGCGCGCGGGCGAGTGCCGGTCGTCGCCGGCACCGGCACCAACAGCACGGATAAGACGATCAAGCTGACCAGGGCCGTTGCCAAGCTGGGGGCGGACGCCGCTCTAGTGGTGACGCCCTACTACAACAAGCCGACTCAAGAGGGCCTCTACCTGCACTATAAGGCGATCAACGATGCCGTTGACCTGCCGATAGTGGCCTACAATGTGCCAGGCCGGACCAGTGTGAATATGGTGGCCGAAACGACCGTCCGCATCTCCAGGCTGCGAAACGTAGTCGCGGTCAAGGAGGCTGCCGGTTCGACCGACCAGGTCAGCGCGATAATTGGGGCCGCGGGTCCCGACTTTGCCGTGATGTCCGGCGACGACTCGATGACCCTGCCGTTTCTCGCCCTCGGCGCGACCGGCGTCATTTCGGTGGTGGCGAACATCGCGCCGGCCGCGACCAGCGAGCTGGTCAAGGCGTTCCAGGCCGGTAACCTTGCCCGCGCCCGCGAGCTTCATTACAAGCTGTTCGACCTTGTCCGGGCCATGTTCATCGAGACCAACCCGATCCCGGTCAAGACGGCGGCCGGCCTGCTCGGCCTTTGCTCCGACGAGATGAGGCTGCCGTTGTGCCCGCTGAGCGAGGCCAACCTGGCCAAGCTGAAGACGGCGCTCGACCGTTGTCCGCTAGTGCAACCGCTGGCGGTCTAGCCGATGCTGCGTATAGCGATTCACGGCGCGGCCGGCCGGATGGGCCGGCAGGTGGCGTTGGCCGCGCTCGACAGTTCCGACGTGGAGATAGTCGGAGCAGTCAGCCGGTCCGGCTCGTCGGCGATTGGCCGCGACCTGGGAGAGGTAGCCGGCGGACGCCATATCGGGATCGCTGTCACTGATTCGCTGGAAAATGCGGTCAAGTCGGCCGATGTGTTGATTGACTTCTCAAACGCCGCCGCGATCACCGCCGCCTGGCCGGCCCTGGTCAAGTCGAAGACTCCTACCGTATCCGGCACCACCGGCCTGTCAGCCGAGCAGATGTCGGCGATGAAGAAGGCAGCGGAGTCAATCCCGGTCTTCCACGCGCCGAACATGAGCCTGGGCGTCAATCTGTTGTATAGATTGCTAGGCCAGGCCGCGCGCGCGTTGCCTGATGGGTACGACATCGAGATCGTTGAAACTCACCATCGTCACAAGAAGGACGCGCCGTCCGGTACTGCTGTTCGCATGGGCGAGATCATCGCCGAGGCGACCGGCGGCAACTTGCGTGATCGTGTTGTATACGGGCGGCAAGGACTAGCGCCGCGCAAGCCGGGTGACATCGGCATCCACGCAGTCCGGGCCGGCGGCGTTGTCGGCGAGCACCGGATCCTGTTCGTCAGCGAGGGAGAGCAGATTGAATTCGTTCATCGGGCCTTCAGCCGGCAGACCTTCGCGGCCGGCGCGTTGACGGCGGCCAGATTTCTGGTTGGCAAGTCGGCCGGGCTATACGGCATGGAACAGCTTTTGCGATTATCCTAAAAATTCACCGTAGTCGTCCAACTCACCTAAGGCGAGACTACCAAGTGATGAAATATTCCTTTTCGAGTCATGCGACGTCTATATTTACCGCAGAGGCGCAGAGATATGAAATTTGATCCTCTGCGTCTCCGCGTCTCTGCGGTTAGATAATTTCTTTGTCCGAAGGAAGATAGATGTCCGACGCCTTTGTCTATGAAGAAGGCTCACTCCGATGCCAGGGAGTGAGCCTATTTGATGTGGCGCAGACCTATGGCACGCCGCTCTACGTTTACAACGGCGACTACATGGTCGCCAACTTCGAGGCGTTGGATAAGGCTTTTGCCAAAGCCCCGCACATCATCTGTTTCGCATTGAAAGCAAACTCGACTATCGCTGTCGGCCGGCAGTTTGCCGAGCGAGGCGCCGGCGCCGACGTGGTCTCCGGCGGCGAGCTATTTCGGGCGTTGAAGATGGGAGCGCCGGCTGGCAAGGTGATCTTCGCCGGCGTGGGCAAGACCGATGAGGAGATAGAGTACGCTCTTCGTTCGGGGATACTTCTGTTTAACGTCGAGTCGCCGGCTGAGCTAAGGCGGATCGAGCGCAACGCCGAAAGGCTTGGCTTGGTCGCGCCGGTCTCGGTGCGGGTGAACCCGGACGTTGACCCGCACACCCATCATTACATCTCGACCGGCTTGAAGAAGGCGAAATTCGGCGTGCCGACCGAGCAGGTTGTTGACCTATATCGTTACGCGGCTGCTTCGGCCCATCTGAACCCGATTGGCATCCAGATGCACGTGGGTTCGCAGCTTCTACATATTCAACCGATCATTGACGCCGCCACTAAGGTTGCTGAGATAGTTGACGAGTTGAGCAAGCTCGGCATTCGCCTACGCTACTTCGACATTGGCGGCGGGCTTGGCATCCGCTACCGCGACGAGCAGCCAGAAGGGCCGGCCGACCTGGCGCGAGGGATCGTTCCGATCATTAAACGCCTAGACTGCACGCTGTTGATGGAACCTGGCCGCTATCTGGTTGGGCGGGGAGGCGCGCTGCTGACCAGGGTGCTCTACCTAAAGAATAACGGGTTCAAGAAGTTCATCATTGTGGACGCTGCGATGAACGACCTGATCCGGCCGGCCCTCTACGACGCCTATCACGAGATACTGCCGGTTCAGCAGATGAATGGGCCGTTGGAAAAGGCCGATGTTGTCGGGCCGGTCTGCGAATCGGGCGACTTCTTTGCCCACGACCGCGAGATGCCGAACGTGCAGGAAGATGATCTGCTGGCGTTGACCTCGGCCGGCGCTTATGGCTTTGCCATGGCGTCCAACTACAACACCCGGCCCCGGCCGGCCGAACTGCTGGTCGCCGGCGGTCAGGTTCGCCTCATCCGTCAGCGCGAGACCTACGAAGACCTCATCCGAGGAGAGACCATCTGATGATTCAGATCAACCTGAGTAGAGCCGAGCGGTTGAACCAGCTGCCGCCATACCTTTTCGTCGAGATTGACCGCAAGAAAAAGGAAGCCGCCGCCGGTGGGCTGGACATAATCAACATGGGCATCGGCGATCCAGACTTGCCGACGCCGGCGGCGATTGTGCGGGCGCTGGCCGCTGCCGCCAAGAAGCCTGCCAACCATCGCTATCCTGACTCCGAGGGCATGCCGGCCTTTCGCCGGGCGGTCAGCGAGTGGTACCAGCGCCGGTTCAACGTCGCGCTCGACAGCGATAAGGAAGTCCTGACCTTGATCGGCGCGAAAGAAGGCATCGGCCATCTGCCGCTGGCGCTGGTCAACGCCGGCGATACGACGCTAGTGCCGGATCCGGCCTACCCGGTTTATCAGGCCGGCACTGTCTTTGCCGGCGGGCAGCCCTACTTTATGCCGCTCCGCGCTAGCAACGGCTTTCTGCCGGACCTTGACGAGATACCGGCTGACGTTTTGCGTAAGGCGAAGATTCTATACCTAAACTATCCAAACAACCCGACCGGCGCCGTCGCTCCGCTTGAGTTTTTCAAGCGAGCGGTCGAATTTGCTGCGAAACACGGCATCGCCGTTGCCCACGACGCTACCTACTCGGAGATCGCCTTCGATGGCTACCGGCCGCCTAGCTTCTTGCAGGTAGAAGGGGCTAAGGAGGTCGGCATCGAGTTTCACTCGCTGTCAAAGACGTTCAACATGACCGGCTGGCGCATCGGCATGGCCGTCGGCAACCGGCAGGTGTTGGCGGCGCTGGCCAGCGTCAAAAGCAATCTCGACTCCGGCGCGTTCCAGGCGGTCCAGGAGGCTGGCATCGTCGCGCTGTCAATCGCTGAAGAGGTCTCGGCAAAGAATAGCGCCGTTTACCAGCGCCCGCGCGATGCGCTGGTGAAGGGGTTGCGCAGCATTGGCCTGGAGGTTGAGCCGCCGAAGGCTAGTTTTTACGTTTGGCCAAAGGTGCCGACTGGCTACACCTCGGCCAGCTTAGTCTCGACGCTGATCGAAAAAGCCGGCATCGTCTGCACTCCCGGCAACGGATTCG
>JBCLEL010000115.1:0-7199 GCA_038913435.1 Chloroflexota bacterium | reverse complement strand
TCTTGACCTTCCTCCACATTGTAGCGGCTTAACTCGGTTCTACAGTATGCTGGTCAGTTTGGAGGAGAGTAAATAAACAAGCGCTTAGAGTGTCGTCACCGGCTCGACATCAATCGCCCAGCCCGGCAAAACCGGGCGCGGTTCCAGGTTCCTAGGTCACTTCAGCCAGGCGCCGCGTTGCCAGTAGGTCGTGCGAATCTATCTTCCTGACATCTTCTTCGCTCAAGGTCAGTAGCGCCTGCGTCTCGCCGGCGAGGTCTGCCAACTTCGGCCGGCGGCAGGAGCTTGTCTCCTGCCCTACGGCTTTATCTTCCAGTATAGCGCGTAGCGAGCCAATAGGTCTGACCCTATCTCTCTGCGCCCTCTGCGTTCTCTGCGGTTTAAGCCGGTCTCAAAGCGTCGTCACCGGCTCGACGTCAATCGCCCAGCCCGGCGGCAACGGGAGATCGGCTAGCAGGCGTTGAGGATGGGGGCCGCGGACCAGGATCTGCCAGCGGTACTTGCCGCGCACCCGCCGGTGGTAGGCCGGCGCTGGACCCAGCAACTCCAGGTCGCCAATCGCCAGCCTGGCCAGGCGTTCGCGCAACATCGCCGCTACCCGCTGGGCCTGTTGCTCGGCCCGTTCTTCGCCGGCGCCGGCGAACATCAGCCGGGCCAGCGGGACGGTCGGCGGGTAGCGCCGCTCCTGGCGGAAGGGCATCTCCATCTTGTAAAAAGTGGTGTAGTCGTGCCGGCTGGCAAGCTGGATGGCGTAGTGGGATGGGCTGTAAGTCTGCAAGACCACCCGGCCGGCCGCCTCGCCCCGACCGGCCCGGCCGGCCACCTGGGTCAGCAGTTGGAAGGTGCGCTCGGCGGCGCGGAAGTCCGGCAGGTGCAGCGTGACATCGGCGCTCACTATTCCCACCAGCGTCACCGCCGGCAGGTCAAGCCCCTTGGCGATCATCTGAGTGCCGACCATGATGTCGGCCCGCCGCTCCTGGAAAGCCCGCAGCATCTCGGCGTGAGCGCCGGGCCGGCCGGCGGTGTCGCGGTCCCAGCGGACGACGCGGGCGTCGGGAAACCGCTTGCGGACCTCCGCTTCGACCCGCTCGGTGCCGGCGCCGAAGTAGCGGATGCGGGTGCTGTGGCATTGCGGGCAGGTCTCCGGCGTCCGTTCCGACCGGCCGCATAGGTGGCAGAGTAGATCGCTGCGGTCGCGGTGATATACCAGCGACACGTCGCAACGCCGGCAGGTCATGACCAGGCCACAATCCCGGCAGATGACGAAGGTTGACGTGCCGCGCCGGTTGAGAAAGAGGATCGTCTGCTCGTCCAACGACAGGGTGTGCTCGATCAGTCGGGCCAACCGCCGGCTGAAGATCGAGCGGTTGCCGGCCCTCAGCTCGGCCCGCAGGTCAACGATCTCGACGGCCGGCATGTCGGTGTGCCGGCGGATGATCGGCGCGTGTGACGGTGAGGGAGGCCGGCGAACCGCGATCCGCTCGCTGAGTTCAAACAGGTCGAAGCGGCCGGCCAACGCCTGCGAGTAGGTCTCCAGGGCCGGCGTCGCCGACCCCATTACCACCAGCGCGCCGGTTAATTCGCCCAACTTCAACGCGGCATCGCGGGCGTGGTAGCGTGGCGTGTTGTCCTGCTTGTAGGAGTACTCGTGCTCCTCGTCAACGACGATCAACCCCAGCCGGCGGGCCGGCGCGAAGGTGGCCGACCTTGCGCCGATCACGATTGTCGCGTCGCCGCTTGCCACCCGTCGCCAGAGCCGGTAGCGTTCGCCGGCGGTCAACTGGCTGTGCAAAGCGGCGGTTCGGCCGGGGAAGCGGCGCTCGAAACGTCCAATCGTTTGCGGGGTCAACGCGATCTCCGGCACCAGGATGATCGCCGATTGGCCCAGCCGGAGGGCGTCCTCGGCTAGCCGGAGATAGATCTCGGTCTTGCCGCTGGCGGTGACGCCGTGGAGTAGGGCGGGTTTAGGGGTGTCCTGGCCTAGCCGGGCGCCCAACGCCTGGTAGATCGCGCGTTGGGCCGGCGTGAGGACCGGCGGGCGCTCGCCAACGAGGTCGGGCTTTTCCTCGCTTGTCAGCGGGGCGTCGCTAACGACCTCGACATAACCAAGCCCGGCCAGCCGGCGGAAAGCCCCGACGCTGACGCCGGCCGACTTTGCCGCCATGGTCAGCGGTATCGTCAAAGGCTCGCTGGCCGGCTTGTGGGCCTGGAGCCAGCCGAGCGCCCGGGTTAGTTGGGTTGCCCTCTCTGGCAACTTGCCCTGATCGGACTGACCGATGTAACGCAGCGTAGCTGGCCCGCTCCGGCGTGCTTCCGCCCAGACCTCCTTCACCAGCCCCCGGCTTATCAGTTGCTTGAGAAGCGGCTGCGGCTGGCCGGCGGTCAGTCGGGCCAGCGCGGTGAGCGCCGTTGTCCGGCTGAACGGCCTGCCGTCGGGCAGCGCCGCCAGCGCATAAGACAGCTCGGCCCTGCTATGGGGCGGCTCAGCCGCCTTGACCAGCCATTTGGAGGTTCGCGTTCTGACGCCGGCTGGCAGGAACAGCTTCAGCGCCTCGCTCAACGAGCAGCAGTAATGCTCGCTGATCCAACGGGCCAGCCTGATCTGCTCGCTGGACATAACGGGGCCGGCGTCGAGCAACGATTGGATCGGCTTCAGCTCGAAGTCCGGGTCGGAGTCGGACTCGCCGATGACCAGCCCCGGCAAGACCCGCTGGCCGAAGGGCACGCTGACCAACTGGCCGGCCTCAACCGGCAGATTGGCCGGATTCGAGTAGGAGAATGTGGTTGAGCCACGCGCCGCCGGATGAAAGACGGCTACTTCGTAGGTTGACATGTGAATGACTAGGCCGATCGAGATTTGGGGTAATACATGTTTGTTACGGTAGGGGCGACCCGACGGGTCGCCCCTACGTCTCTCATAGCTCCGTTCGACCGGGGACTATCCGACTCCGTTCCGCTTGGATGATCGCCTGTATCCGTTGCGCCGCTCGCTCCGGGGCGTCATCGGGGTTGATTACCAAGTAGTCATAATATGCCAGATGGGTCAACTCGAACTCGGCGTCGGCCTGCCGGCGGGCCAGTGACGCTGGGTCGTCGAGTCCCCGTCCAGACAGCCGGCGGCGCAAGGATTCGATTGAGGGCGGGCCGATGTAGATCAGGATCGCGTTTTGCGCCCGCCGGCGCACTTGCAAAGCGCCTTGCACGTCAATCTTCAACAGGCAGTCAAGTTTGGTTTGCAGGATTTCACGGACGCTCTCAATCGGGGTGCCATAGCGTTTGCCGTGAACGTCAGCCCACTCCAAAAATTTGTCTTCAGCGGCCCGCTGGTCAAACTCCGCCTCGCTGAGGAAATGGTAGTTGACGCTGGGCGTCTCGCCGGGCCGCGGCAACCTGGTCGTAGCGGTGACGACCTGCTGAAGCTCTGGCTCCAGCCTCTTTAAGATTTCGATGACGGTGTCCTTGCCAACGCCGGCCGGCCCGGACACGACAAACAGCCGGCCGCCGGCCAGCGGTCGTTGCAAATATCGGCTCTCGATTTCCGAAGCGGTGAGCTTTTCGCGGTCAGAGTTGTTGATGTTCAACTGACCGGCGTGAAAACAACATTCAGCGGCTTTGTAGGGGCGTCCTTCGGCTGAAGGACGCCCCTACAGCGATACATTTTCATCTCTCGGTGGCCGCCCGTAAGGGCGATGGGTAATTGTTCAGATTCGAGGAGTGTTCGCAATCCTCACCGCCAGCGAATGGGAGTGCAGAGGGTCGCCCAAGGCGACCTTCTGCCGGGGGTCTGGGGGTGTCCCCCAGCCAAATTCCCCCTCTCCCGCGGCGAACGGGAGAGGGGGATATAGGGGGTGAGGGTTGTCCGCGGGCCGAAGAGGGCGAATGGCCATTCGCCCCTACTAAACCGACGCCGGGGGTAAGTACGTCCACCGGAATCTGAACTGTTACGGCGATGGACGACTGCTTGCAAGAGAATCACTGCCAAGATTTAATCACCTTCCTGCCGCCAAGCCAAGCCGCTTATAGTCTCTCTTGAGGCGATTCCTAATTGGAGAGTGTGTGGAAAGCCATACAAGTGAGCCGGGTACGGCCCTCATCCCCTTGATCCCCTTCTCCCGCGCACGGGAGAAGGGGATTCTCTGCTGGGGGGACACCCCCAGACCCCCGGCCAAGGGGCTTGCGCCCCTCTGCCCCCCTGGCCCGGCCTTTAGGCCGTTCGCCAAGCGCCCGGACTTGAGTCCGGCGACGCAAACCCGCTTCTCACACACCCCACTAGACCTAATCTACAGACCGGAGCGCCGGCGCTACCCTCAGGCCGATAGCTAGAGTCAGCAGCAGGCTCAGGGCGCCGGCGCCGGCCACCGCCGCCTGTACTCCAAACGTCTCGGCCGCGCTGCTGATGATAATGGTTCCTATCGGCATAAGTCCCCAGATGAGCATAAATAGGCTCATCAACCGTCCCCGCAAGTGGTCGGGGGCCAGTATCTGCAACATCGTATTAGTGAGAGTCATCTGGCCCATACTCAGCAGGCCAAATCCCGCAAGCGCCAGTAGGGACAATGGAAACTGGCTTGACAACCCGAACGCAGTGATGGCGCCGCTGCCGAGCAGTCCAAGCCCAAACAGCAACATTCCTCGATGGCGCAATCGGTTGCCGGCCACCGCGATGACGGCGGCAGAAACGAGCGCCCCGACAGCGGTAGCCGCAATCAGCAATCCCAGCCCCTCCGCCCCAACTCCAAGCACGTCAGTTGCGAAGGCGGGCAACAGGGCCATGTAGGGCTGTGCCAGCAACGCGGACACCGCTACCAGCGCCAGCAGAGGCCATACCCGGGTGTCACCTCTAGCGTAGCTCAGACCTTCGCCGAGGTTGTGCCAAAACGAGTGCCTCACCAACGGGGAAACCTGACCACGATAGTTCAAGAACCAGGTCGCAATTGTGACCGCAAGATAGGTGGAGGCAATTGCCAGGACCGAGGGCGCGATTCCAAACCATGTCAGCATCAAGCCGGCCGCTGCCGCCCCTGACATACGCGCCAAGTTGAACGATCCCGAGGTGATTGCGATTGCGTTGAGCAAGGCTGAACGTCCGACCAGTTCGACGATAATCGCCTGGCGCGCCGGCATCTGCAAGATCAAGAGAAGGCCGGCCACGAATGTCGCAGTATAAATCGTCCATACCTGCCCGTAGCCACCATAGATAGCCGCCGCCAGAAATAAAAAGACGAGGAAGGTAAGTGCCTGGGTAACCAGCATCAGTTTCCGTTTGTCGAAACGGTCAGCCAGCACGCCGCCTGGCAGCGCGACGAACAACGTTGGAATGATATTGAAAAACGTCACCAGGCCCAGGAGGAAAGCCGAGCCGGTGACCTGCCATACGTACCATCCCAATACGACCTGCTGCATTGACCAGCCGTTCATCGAGAAGAAGGTGCCGCCCAATAGCAGGCGGAAATCAGGGAAAGCTAGCGCCGGCAGCGTTCGGAACAAGCGGTTGGTCAGCCTGGATGACTTGGCGATGGCTGAGACAGGGTGATCAGTGGAGATGTCAGTGGTCATAGTGCCTCTTTTATCATTCGCGGCTCGTGCGGTCAATCATACAGCTATTCAGTAAGTGTTCAGATTTAAGGGGATCAGTTTTGCAAGCGCATGCGCATCAATCTAAGCTCATATCCTGTCCGGCGACATCTGATTGGTGAAAACTGCAACGGGTTGCAGGGGCGAAGCCCTGGCCGGGGGATGTGGGGGTGTCCCCCACCGGTGAAGTTCCCCCTTCTCCTGCGAGGAGAAGGGGGTCAGGGGGATGAGGTCGGCCCCACCCAATGCTGGCAGTGAGGGGGACGAAACCTCTCGAATCTGAACAATTACGCTATTCAGTAAATATTCGGGCCAACCCTACCACATATTGAGCTAAAATAATGTTTAGCTTAGACTAAAAATGAGGTTGATGTGGACAAACCAATTGCCGTGCCGGAGGAGGTTATTGACAGCGCCGCCGGCGCCATCCAGCCGGCGGAGGCGGCCTCCGATAAACATTCAAAACATACGCGGCTATGGCCATTCCTAGGGCCGGCCTTCGTTGCTGCTGTTGCCTATGTGGACCCCGGCAACTTTGCCACCAACATCCAGGGTGGCGCTGGGTTTGGCTACACGCTTCTCTGGGTCATTGTTTGGAGCAACCTGATAGCGGTGCTGGTGCAGTCCCTATCGGCAAAGCTGGGCATCGCCACCGGCGTCAATCTAGCGGAATCTTGCCGGAAATTCCTGCCCGGATGGGTGTCCTATCCGCTGTGGATCATCGCCGAGATTGGGGCGATGGCGACCGACCTGGCTGAGTTCTTGGGGGCGGCGCTCGGCTTCCATCTACTGTTCGGAATCCCAATGATCTGGGGTGGCCTGCTGACAGCCATCGCTGCCTTCCTGATTTTAGGCTTGCACGGTCGCGGGTTTCGCAAGCTTGAAGCGGTCATCGCGGCTCTACTTGGAGTGATCCTTGTCAGCTATCTCGTCGAGACGGTGCTGGCCCAGCCAGACCTTGGACTCATCGCATTTCACATGGTGACTCCGATCTTGCCGCCTGAGGCCCGCCTGATCGCGGTAGGCATCGTCGGCGCAACGGTGATGCCACACGTAGTATATCTCCACTCGGCCCTCACTCAGCACCGCATCCGTCCAGGCAACGAGCGGGAAGCGCAGACAATAATGCGTTTCGAGCGGATGGATATTGCGCTGGCTATGGGACTAGCCGGCCTCATCAATCTGGCGATGATGTTTGTCGCGGCCAGCGTTTTCTACACATCCGGGCTTAAAGAGGTCGCTTCTATCGAGCAGGCTTATCTCACCCTAGAACCATTGCTAGGACCGCTGGCTCAGAAGGCGTTTGGCGTGGCGCTGCTGGCGTCCGGCCTGTCCTCATCCGCCGTGGGCACGATGGCCGGCCAGGTGGTGATGCAGGGATTTGTCGGTTTCAGCATCCCGCTGTGGCTGCGGCGCGGGTTGACGATGCTGCCGGCGTTGGTGGTGATCGCCTGGGGTCTGGACACTACCTCGGTGCTGGTGATTAGTCAGGTCGTGCTGTCCTTCGTCCTGCCGTTTGCGGTCATCCCACTGGTAGTCTTTACCTCAAGACGTGACATAATGCGGTCGCTGGTGAACAGCCGGCCGACTACTATCCTGGCCTGGATTTCAGTCGCCGTTGTGCT
>JBCLEL010000114.1:0-7291 GCA_038913435.1 Chloroflexota bacterium | reverse complement strand
TCTATATGATCTGGAGTAAGCTTGCGAAGGCCGGGTTCGCCAATCCATCAAACAAGAGTTTGAAGGAAGGAAACGCTACCGCGATTATTTTACAGCCGCGTTCACTCGTGCTAAGCTTTGCCATAATATGGTGTGGGAGATAGATAGATGGCCGTCCAGGTGAAAGAGTTTAGGATTTCCAACGACGCCCTGGCGGACGCTGCTGAGTTGCGTCGGCGTATCGCCCAAGATGGTTACCTCTTTTTTCGCTCGTTGCTGGACCCAACAACAGTTTAGGACTTGCGCTTGCGGGTTCTGGAGGTCTGCCAAGAGAATAGCTGGCTGCGAGCCGGTGCCCCATTGGCCGATGGGATAGCCGAACTCTCGCGGATCTGTGTGTCACCAGAACCCCAGTTTTTTGCTGTCTACAACAACGTCTTGAAACTGGAATCCTTCAACCGGCTGGCGCACGCGCCGGCCATTCTCGACGTTATGACAATGCTGATCGGCGAGCCAGCCTTGCCACATCCAACAAAAATCGGCCGGATCATATTCCCACAGAACACGGCCGAGAGCATACCGCCCCACCAGGACTACGTTCATATTCAGGGTACCACCGAGACCTACACCTGTTGGCTACCATTGGGTGACTGTCCATACGAACTGGGCGGACTGACAGTGCTGGTCGGGTCGCACAAAAGCGGTCTAGGTGAGTACCACTTTGCCCGCGGAGCCGGTGGCATCGGTATCGACATCAATAAACTGAGCGGGGACGGGGTCACGAGCGACTATCAGACTGGTGACGCCTTAGTCTTTCACAGTATGACGGTGCATAGGGCGCTGCCGAATGTAACGCCTGATCTACTGCGGCTATCGGCTGACTATCGCTATCAAGCGGCGAGCCAACCGATAGCAGAGAACTTTCTGCTGCCATCGGGAGGTAAGATCGCCTGGGAGGAAGTTTATGCTGGTTGGCAGTCAAAGGATTTGCAGTACTATTGGAAGAATGTCGAACTAAGATCCGTTCCGCTCGATCGACAGTGGTACGAACAGCGCGACCTCGAGGCGTTTGAATTGGCCCGGCAAGGAAACGAGGTCGCCCGAACCGCCTTGATTCGCATCATTGAGATCGACCCCAATCCAGAAAAACGCAAGGTTGCAGAGGATGCCTTGCGCGAGCTGGAGGCAAAACTCCGAAGCAAAAACTAAAAGGGGGCACAGCCACTCGCTATATGTCCGTCCAAGCGGTCTCGTCTTTGGTAGGAGCCTAGCGGAACGCTGAGGCGCCAGCCAAGTAGAAATAAGAGACGAGGGGACGGAAGCGCTCAACGCGAACCAGTGTGGCGCAACCCTACAAAACCCCGCGCGATCCGGCTACAATCACCCACAGCATTGAGCGAGGGGGGGAAGAAATTGCCTGCATTAGATCAAGCCAGCATCAAGCATTTAGAAGAAGAAGGCTACGTCGTCGTCGAGGACCTGCTCGACGTTCAACGCGACATCCAACCGGTCGTAGAGGAATATGCGGCCCTGCTGGACGATCTGGCGACGCGATGACATAAAGAAGGAAATCTGTCCTCGACTTACAGTGACCTTTCATTCAGCAAGCGGCTGGTCAAAGTGCTCCTCGAAGTCGGTCTGTCCAACCACCAGTATTTCGCCACTACACTTCCTCAAACCATTTCAGAAGACACCCCGATGCACCTGGGGCCGGCCTTCTTCAATCTATTGCGCAGCCCCCGGCTTCTCGACACGATAGAATCGGTGATCGGATCAGAGATCTACCTCCACCCCCTGCAGGTCATCCGGATCAAGGTGCCCGAAAAGTGGGTGCCCGAAGGCTACTGGGACGGCATGACGGCGCGGGTTGATTGGCATCAGGACCTTGGAGTCCTCCTTCCCGAGGCTGATGAGTCGAGCATCCTGTCAGTATGGCTACCTATCACCGACGCCACGGTGGAAAATGGCTGCCTGATGGTAGTGCCTGGCAGCCACCGCGATGGGCTTGCGTTACATTGCCAGCCGAGCGCGCGTAACCGAAAGAATATGTTGCACATCCCTGACCAGTACGTCCCTCTAGACCGGGCGATTCCGGTCCCGCTGAAGCGCGGAGGGGCGCTGATCTTCAACCGTCGAATGATTCACTCCTCGCTGCCGAACACAAGCGACGAGCTGCGTTGGAGTTTCGACCTGCGCTACCAGCCGACTGGCCAGCCGACTGGGCGACCAGTGCTTCCTGGCTTTGTGGCGCGTAGTAAGCAGCATCCACAAAGCGAGGTACGGGACTACACGATTTGGGCGGACCAATGGCGACAGGCGAGGAGCCAGCATACCGGAAAGGGGAAATTGACTATTCATCGGTGGGATGTTGATTCACCGGTGTGCCTGTAGAGGAGGTGACTCAGGGCATCAAACAATCGGCCGAATCCCAATAAACCCCAATAATTCAGTAGTGAGGAGTAAATCAATGGTGTCTTCGAACGAGTCTATTCTGTATCGCAAGTTCAGCCGTCGGCAGGCGATGAAGGGTATGGGCCTGATCGCCGTGGGCGCAATCTTCGCGGCCTGCGCGCCACCGCCGCCCCCTACGCCAACACCGGCGCCGGCTAAGCCGGCCGCGCCCGCACCAGCGCCGACAACTGCTCCGGCCAAGCCGGCCGCAGCCGCAGCCACGGCAACACCGGCTCCGGCTAAGGCGCCAGCCGCCTTCGTCTGGAACAAGTACGCTGGCACTAAGATCACCGCGTTGTTCACCAACAATCCGCAGGGCCAGCACATCAAGACCGTGGTCCCCGAATTTGAGCAGCGCACCGGGATCAAAGTTGACTTTCAGATCCTTGAAACCCAGGCGATGCGGGACAAGCAGAACATCGAGTTCGCCGCCGCCGGAAGCAGCATCGACGTCTGGCACAGCTTTCCCAGCCAGGAAGGCGTCAAGTACGCTCGCGCCGGCTGGTACGAGCCGTTGAAGCCATATCTGGACAATCCCGCCCTCACCGCGCCGGACTATGATCCGGCGGACTTCAAAGCCCTTAGGATCGGCGAGATCAAAGGCCAGTTGGTCGGCATCCCATTGTGGACCGAGATTCCTCCCCTCTACTACAACAAGGAGCACCTTCAAAATGGCGGCGTCGCGGTTCCCAAGACGATGGACGAACTAGAGCAGGCGGCGAAGAAGCTCCACCAGCCGGACAAGGAGATCTACGGCTGGACTATGCGCGGTGCCAGCCTGTTCAATACTGGCACAATGCCTCCCATCTTCTACTCGATGGGGGCCAAATGGATCGATGCCAACGGCAAAGCGGCGCTCAATAGTCCCGAAGCTATCGCGGCCCTGGACTGGTACGGGCGTATGCTGCGTCTCTACGGCCCCCCGGCCGCCGACACGCTGGATTTCACCCGCGCCAGTGATTTGTTCAAGGCCGGCAAAGTCGCCCTCTACATGGACTCTCCCAGCTTTATTGGCACTTTTATCGATAAAGAGAAGTCTGCGGTCGCCGGCAAATTCGACATCACGGTCTGGCCGGCAGGGCCCGCCGGCAGCCGTCCATATATCACCTCCTGGATAATGTGCATCGGAAAGTTCAGCAAGAATAAGGAGGCGGCCTGGTACTACGCCCAGTGGAATACCACCAAGGAGGCGGGTCTGCTGATGGCCCAGGGGACAGGACTGGCCCCGTCGAGGACGTCGGTCCTAAAGAGTCCTGAGTACAAAGAGTTCATATCGAAGACGACGCCGGCGATGATCGAGGTCGTGGAACATGGTTTGGCGAACGGGGTGCCAGACCTCTTCCCGCCGGTGGATACCGTCCAGGAGGCGCGCCAGATCTGGGGAGATGCCCTGGTGGGCGCTATCCAGGGTAAAGATGTCAAGGCTCTCGCTGACGAAGCCAACCGCAAGTTGCAGGCGCTTCTGGATAAGGAGAAGTAAGTCGGAGGGTCAGAGAATCTACCCGCCGAGACTACCTGAAAGCCCGGCGAAACTGGTGTCACGCCTGGGGACTATCGGCCTACCACGTGACGTAGAATAATTAATTGGCGGCAGAGAGGATCGCCTCTGCCGCCTGTTCGTATCTGGTGCTGTCCGCGCCCAGGCCACCTCGTTCATGCTAGTGAATCTAGGAGTAAGGATTGCTGCGGCCGACTAGCAAAACTTATGAGCGGACACCCCCCATAATCCAACGACGGCGCCGGCTTACGGTTGGGCAGCAAGCGTTTCTTTTCACTCTGCCGGCGATCATCGCCACCGTCTTCCTGATCGGCTTCCCGCTGCTGTACACCGTCTGGCTCAGCCTACACCGCTGGTACGGTTCGCACGAGGTCCCAATGGATTGGATGGGATTGCGAAACTATGCGGATGTCCTGCTGCGCGACGAATACTTCCAACGGTCATTCCTGATTACCGCAGTCTTCACTGTATTCACGGTGACAGCCGCAGTGGTGTTTGGGTTGGGTCTCGCTCTGCTGCTAAATCGCAAGTTCAGGGGAAATACGCTAGTCCTGAGCTTGCTGATGATACCAGTCGTCTCAACACCGGTATCTCTGTCGATGACCTGGCGGTACATCTTACACTACGAAGGTGCGCTTAACTGGATCAGCCGCTCCCTGGGGCTGGGCACGCACGCTTGGCTGGGAACACAGCTAGTAATACCCTCCCTAATCGTGGTGGACGTTACCAGATGGACGCCTCTGGTGATGCTGATCATTTTGGCGGGATTGTCTTCGCTACCGAGCGAGCCATATGAAGCAGCAATGATAGATGGCGCCTCATCGGTTCAAATGCTGCGCTACATCACCTTGCCACTGTTGAGACCTTTCATCGGTGTAGCAGCCCTGATTCGCCTGATCGATGCAATCAAGACGTTCGACGAGGTGCTAGTGATCAGCGGCGGCGGGCCGGCCGGCGCATCCGAGACGTTATATATGTACGCTTATAAGGTCGCATTTAGCTTCTTGACATTTGGCTACGTGTCCGCCGTGCTGATTCTGCTGTTCCTGTTCATTCTGGTGGCGAGCCTGGCCGTCGTCAGGTTGAGGAGGGCTTCGTGGTAGCCAATCGGGTCTCCACCTACTCAGAAAATCTGGCTCGCCGCTGGGTTGGAACAGCGGGGTTTTACGTTACGGTGGTGGGGGCGCTAGTGCCCATTATGTTTCCATATTGCTGGATGTTGACATCTTCGCTAAAGACCCAGTTGGAGAACAACACCTTTCCCCCGTCGCTCATATTTAACCCAACGCTCAATAACTTTGCGAAAGTCATAGTAGAGACTAACCTCCCTATGGTCCTGCTCAATAGCCTCATCGTTGGGGTGGCGTCAACTGGCCTGGGACTCGCGCTAGGACTCCCGTGCGCGTTTGCCATCGCTAGGTTTCGAATCCCGGCGCTCGGCGTAATCGTGCTGGTGGCTCGTATGCTGCCGGGCATCGCAATGTTGCTCCCTTGGTACATTATGTTCGCCCGCCTCCAACTGGTGGGTACCCATACCGCCCTTATCTTGAGCCACTTGAGCGTGACTCTACCTCTGATAATCTGGTTGTCAATCGGCTTTTTTGAAGACCTCCCTGCTGAGCTGATGGATGCCGCCGCCGTCGACGGATGTTCCCTTTTCGGAGCCTTCTGGCGTATAGCTTTGCCGCTGGTCCGTCCAGGTATTGCCGCTGGGGCCGTACTGGCCTTCATATCTTCATGGAACAACTTTCTCTATTCGTTGATCCTCGGTGGCAGTATGAGGCTAGCGCCAGTCGCGGCGTACAATATGATCTTCGAGTTTGACGTCAACTGGGGCGCGGTAAACGCCGCTGCCGTGCTCACTACCTGGCCGGTGATCCTGCTGTCGCTTCCCTTTGGCAAGAATTTGGTCAAGGGACTCACACTCGGTTCGGTGAAAGGGTAAAAGCGGTCAGACCACCCAAGGGAAGCCTTGCGCGAGTTGGACGCCAAGACTCGCAGCGCCGATCTGGGTGCGTTATGCAATGACCGGATAGCTGTCGCTCATTTGATGTAGACTGATTGCCGCCGCCGGAGGTTAGTTTTAACAACACCGATGTACTTGCTCGGCAAGTAGTGTTTCCGCCGCTCGTGGGCCGATAGTTCATCGCCTCTATGACCTAAGCGACTCCAGGCCAAGCCATTCGGCGGTACAAGTCGAGACCTATTTCTGGCCCACCTACCGACCACGAGCCTGCGACTCGTCAAAAAGCATTTTTACAGGAGGGTGTTAAGCGTGGCAGTAACTGCTGCTGACATCTATCGAGATTTGGGAGTCCGTCCTTTTATCAATGCGAACGGCAATGTGACTGCATTGGGCGGATCGTTGATGCCGCCCGAAGTTGTGGCTGCGATGAGCCAGGCTAGCCGCGCCTTCGCCAAGCTGGGTGACCTGCACCTGGCGGCCGGCCGGCGGATAGCGGAGATGATCGGCGTTGAGGCGGCGCACGTCTCTTGTGGCGCTTGCAACGGTTGCACATTGGCCATCGCCGCCTGCTTGACCGGCGATAACCTAGAGCTAACCCACAGACTGCCGGACACCTCCGGTTTGAAGAACGAAGTGATCTGCTACCGTCACGCTCCTTCGCCGAACTACCTATATCAAGGCATCGAGATGATCGGCGGCAAGCTGGTGAAGGTCGGCGCGGCTGATAAACTGACCGTCCGCGACTTCGAGCAAGCGATTGGGCCTAATACCGCTGCCATCTTCTATGTAATCAGCCAGTATGAGGCGGCGATGATTGCCGCCGGCGCTGACGGCGCGACCATACCAGCGGTGGCCAAGATAGCTAAAAGAGTCGGCGTGCCATTGGTGGTTGACGCCGCCGCCGAGCTTCCGCCGACCAGCAACCTGCGCCGCTTTCTCGACGAGGGGGCCGACCTCGTCATATTCAGTGGCGGCAAGGCGATCCGTGGTCCCCAGCCTACCGCTCTGATATTGGGCCGCGCTAATCTGGTCAAGGCCTCCGCGCTGAACCATAATCCCAATTCAGCTATAGGCCGGGGTAGTAAAGTCGGAAAGGAAGAAATCGTCGGCTTGGTGAAGGCGGTCGAGCTATATATGAACCGCGATGAGCAAGCCGAGATGGCCGGCTTTCGCCGGATGTGTGAACGTATCGCCGGCCAGTTGGAAGGTTTGCCCGGCGTGCAGGTCGCCGTCGAAATCACCGGTCACCGGCGCTTCCGTCCGGCTAGCGTGCCCAAGTGCATACTGAAGATTGACAAACATAGTTTCGGGTTTGGGCCGGACGAACTGCACGAACGACTGATCGCCGGCGAGCCGTCAATCATCGCTGGCCTGGCAGATGATACTATCTTTGTCCA
>JBCLEL010000113.1:0-7326 GCA_038913435.1 Chloroflexota bacterium | reverse complement strand
AATTATAGTTTTTCGCAGTTGAACGGACGGACGTTGACTCTGTAACCCAGGTGGCTCTATGCAACCTCGGTATTGTCGGAAATTGGGGTTTGTGCGATGTTGATGAACTTTGAGCGCGGAAGCTCGACCACACTACGGGGGCATGCGCTTCTGTATTTTCGCAATGTCACCAACCCCGGTGACATTTATGCCACCTATCTGGTAGTGCTTCCTATCCCGATAGAGTTGTCGAAGTACGTTCCGCCGATGATGGCCAGCCGGTTGCCTTTCATGGACGCCAAGACCATCTCGGCGGTCCCGCTGCCGCCGATCCCAGAAAAGGTCGAAGGCGTCCCCTACCTGCGCGCCTTAGCCGAGGCTCGCGACGACGATCTGGTTGAATGCGGCTCAATCGCCGCTGACAACGTTGAAGCGGCGATAGCGACGGTCAGTGAGGCCGCTCAACGCTATGCCGAGATGTGGGCCGTGCGAGCCTCCATGATTGAGGCAGTTCAACCGTCATCCCTGCGAATTGGGGACAGCGACCTCGATGTCAACGCCGTCTTGTATGGTCTGATGAGCGAGCGGCAGCGGTTGTCCGAGTTGGCCAAGCTGGCCGGCCGGCTGCGCTACGCCGTCGAGGGACGAGACGAATCGGGCCGAAAGGAAGCAGTTGAGGAGATCAGACGACTGAGCGGCTACCTGCCAGGAAAGTATGATCTGGACAAGTTTGTTGAATCAGCCCAACAGCCTGGCGAAAATGGCGCCAAGCTGGCCCAGCTATATATAGAACGCTACTTCAAGCTGCACGACGAGAAATACGAGGAAGTCCGCCAGATTGACGAACAGATCGCCAGCCTGACGGGGTGATCCCTTCAGCTAGACATCTTCATACAAGGGGCTACCACGATGGAGGCGCAGGGCAATCTGGTAGTTCTGCTCCTGCGCCCGCACCGTTGGCGCGTGGGCAGCCATGTAGCGCGCGGCAGCGACCAACACGTGCCCGCCGGCCGGCGTTCCCCTCAGCGCCGCGTATTGTTGGAAGGCTGCTTCGACCATCTGAATCGTATGGAAGTCGCGGTCTTCGCGCAGTAGCAGCCGGCCCAATGCGGCTAACAGCCGGTCAGGGTCGCCATCGCTATGCAGATAGACCGCTACCAGTTGGCCGGCCTCATTCACCTGCCGCTGGCGATCAAGCAACGTAGGTAGCTCGGCTATGAGCGTTTGAGGATTATCAACCCTACCATCTGGCTCCGGCAGACGGGCGGGCGGCACATTCAGAAAGCGATCCAGATATATACTCATCGCCGCGTCGAATACGCCGCGCACTAGCTCCGGCGACGCGATCCGTCGCAGCCCTCGGTGGACAGCATTGGCGAAGGTGAAGGTATGCAACGCCGTATCCCAATCGCTGAATTCGTTGCTGGTGTGAAAATGGGCTATGCGAAGCGCCGCCGCATACGCTACCACATTAGCCAACTCCTCCGTAGAACCGCCTTCACCGAGCGCAGTCAGTAGCCCGTCGGCGATGGCGGTTGGGTCCTCGCCCAATAGGACCGACACCAGCGCGTTGCGACCAGCCCACTTCACCGACCGGCGCCTCCCCGCCTCAAGGACGGCCGGCAGCCTCTCGAACGCACGCTCTAAAATGGATGCGATGTCAATCGGATAGCGCCAGGCGTTAGACTCTTCCATCCTGGCGGCATTGGCGTAACCTGAGACGAGGCTGGTCAGCGCCGGCTCCGCGTATTCCCAGCCGGCTACATCAAGCGCCTCCAGCCCCTTGTTAGTGAAGTCAAGAACGTGGCCAACCTGGATATAGCGGTGGTCAGTAGCCGCAGCGAAGAGCATGTCGGCCAGATGCCGGTGATCGGCGCCGGCTTGCACCGCCGATATTAAGCACCGTTCGGCGCCTGTGGAGTCGCGCACCTCGACAAAGCGACGGAACCAGCGCTTGAGCGTCGGCAGGTCAGTCGTCGAAGTTGGCAGCGGGCGAATGACGAAGCGAGGTGGAGCGCCGTCGCAGTCGCGGGCAACCGCCGATAGCCCGTGGTATAGCGCAAGCGGCTGATCTTCGCTCGCAACAAGGGGCAGAAGGTTCATCATACAGGTGTGGATAGTAAGGCCCGGTCCCCAGCCGGCTTGGCGGTAACGCACACCGAAGTCCAGCCCGATCCGGTAAGGCCCGGCCGGATCATCATCGCCGTCTAGCAATGAGATGATCGCTTTGCCAATGACCAACGGGATGTTGCGTTCAAGTCCATCTCGCAGTCGCCTGCTCTGATGGGCGCTCTGATCCGTGCGCGGCGCGAGGTCCACCCACACCTCGTTGTCACGAATCTTTACCGGGAAGGAACGGACATCGTCGGCCCACGGATCGAACGTCCCGCCGCTGGCCAGGTCGAAGCGGGCGTGGTGCCAATGACAGGTCAGAATACCGTCTTTCAACGTGCCCCGGTGCAAGGGGAAACCCATGTGCGGGCAACGGTTGTCCACGGCGTAAATACTATCGCCGTGGCTAAAAAGCGCCAGGGTGTGACCTTCCAACTGGACGACAACGCACTCTGCAGCGTACACCTCCGAGGCAGCGCCGGCCCTCACGTAGCGCCCGGCTTCTGATAGTTTCTGGAGATCCTTGTCCATCAGTTATCACTCCTCCGTGCGAGCCGGTCAAACATCCGTCTAAGAGCGTGTGTGGAAAGCCATACACGTGAGCCGGGTACGGCCCTCATCCCCTTGATCCCCTTCTCCCGTGCGCGGGAGAAGGGGAATTTCTACTGGGGGACACCCCCAGACCCCCGTCAAAGGGGGCTTGCGCCCCCTCTGCACTCCCCCGCCGGCCTTCAGGCCGCGTTCTAAGCGCCCGGACTTGAGTCCGGCGACCTGTCGCGTGCTGTTCTCACCGCAATGCAATCGAACAAACATTCCTGCCCACTCCTATGGGGACACCCCCAGACCCCCGGCCAAGGGACTTGCGCCCCTCGGCACTCCCCCTGGCCGGCCTTTAGGCCGCCCGCCAAGCGCCCGGACTTGAGTCCGGCGACGCAAACCCGCTTCTCACAGCCCCTCTAACAGGTAATATATACCGAATCTCAAGTCAAACATATCAGGTATGCAAGGTTCTACCAATAATCGAGGGTCAAAGTGAACCAACTAGCGGCCGCCGGCTCATTCTGGGGTCAATCAGCGACGGGACTAGCGTCCCGCTAAAGGTAGAACGTGAACGTTGGAGCCGTTCAGGATGTACAGCCGGCCACCGTTTTCGTCAACAGCGATCTGTCTAGCGGCCCGCAACGATGGCTCGCCATCATCGAGATGGATCTGACGCTGGAACTCGCCTTCACGATTGAACTGGACCACCCGCGCCGACCCTGGGTCTAGTACGTAGATCGCATTTTTCGTGACTAACATCTGCGTAGGGCGAACCAGCGGCTTGTTCGGCACTGTCGCGTTAAAAGGCATTGGCTTGCCGGCGTAGTAACGGTCAATCTTGCCGGTGGAATGTAGCAAGTAGAGTTCACCGTCCATCGCCAGGTCAACGACATCGCTCAGATCCACCTGCACGCCGGCCTCAAAGTAACGGTATGGCTGGCGCGTGTAACCGGCGTTGGTTGGCGCTATCCAGACAACCTGCCGGCTGGCGCTGTCGAACCCGTAGATCGCCCCGGCGAAGCCGGACAGCGACGATAGCCGGACCCGGGTGTCAGCGCCTGGCCCCTCCAGCACCTTAATACCGGCGGCCGGCTGGTAGTACAGCATTTTGCCACTGCTTTCCAGCGCCAGCAGCCCTCCATTTGGCCGGATGCTGCCAGCCGGCATCCACAGCATGCCAGTCAAATCACCGACAAGGTGTCCATCAAAAATGTCGCCTCGCCGTAGTAAAACGCTGTTCGAGGTCGGCTGGGTATGGCTGCCGTCCGGCGTCAACAGAAACTTGTGCACCAGCCCCTTTGCCTGGTCCAACAGGTACAGATCAATGCCGGCCAGCACCATTCGGTCCGGCCGGCCATCTACGCTAACAACGATTGGCGCTTGGCCGGGCCGGGTGACCCCGGCAATGCTGTCCAGCCGCGAGCGGATCCTTCTAGCCGACTCGGCGATCTCACTATTCTGATTTTCAAAGCGGGACAGGCTGTCAGAGAGAGCACCGGCCTGCAACAGCACCTGTCGGCGCTCGCCAGGGTCATCAATTGAACGGGCTTGCTCCTCCAGCAAACTCAACTGATTGCGGATTTGTGTCACCTCCGCTAGCGCCTGCGCCTCCTGCATAGCCCTGACCTGACTGTACACAACCATGAATCCAATGACAAACGCGACAATGACGAGCATGCCTAATCTCAGACGCGGAGGCGTCTTAGCCAGCCGTCTGAGCAACAGGCGGAATAGCGCGCGCAAGCTTGTTTCAAATCGGGCGAAGTCAGCGCCCTGGATCGGCAACTGATGTTGGAGCTGCGAGATGATGGTCTGAATGTTTGGTGTCGCTGGTTCGCGGGCCACTTTTCCTTGCAGCGCGCTTGGCGACTTCAAGGTCAGGCCGGCTAACTCTGGGTCAATCAGCAAGCCTCGAAACTCCGGGCAGGCCGGATTGATTCTGACCAGGTTGCGGATGCTGGCCGCCAGCGCCTCGGCATCCAGGGCGGCTGATAGTGCGCCGAGCAAGGGGGCCGGCGCGATCTCGCCAAAGGCCGGGTCAGCCAGGATGGCCTTCTCGCCAGGCTTCAGACGACGGTGAATCAGATCCACTCGCGGGTCGCTTGAGTCACCCAACCGAAGGCGTCGGGCCTTATCTGCACCATTCAGGGTGTCCCCCGTATGGACAGTTGTAGGGACAGGTCTGAGACCTGTCCCTAGGCCGGCTGGCATAATTTCCTCGACGCCGCCAACGTGCAGCAAAAAGGCGGTAGCCGGACCGGTCAGCGCAAAGCAGGCGTCATCGCCACGAAGCAGCGCACAAGCGATTGATGCGTAGTGTCGCTCTTCGGGGGCTGACTGTTGATTGTCCTCATACAGCCCTGCCGCCACCGCCTTGATCGCCTGACTCAGGGCGGCTGTTTCCGAGCGGCTACCTTGAGAGGCCAGAATCTGGTTCAGGTAGTCGTGGATACTCTTAATGAGATGATCGGAGTCCGGCCCTTCGGCGCTGACAAACACGATTAGCCGGCCGTAAGGACCGTCCTGGCTGACCTGGTCAACATCGCAGGTCTGTTGGCTCCAGACGCCACCATTCCAACTGACCTCGATCACCGTTTTAGCGCCAACGCTAATCAATCCCTACCCTTGCGACCTCAATCAGATAATCCGACCGGACGAAGATCAACCACTCGCAGTTGTAGCTCCGTCATCCCCTGCCAAACGTTCGGCTGGAACGAGAACATCAGGTCAATCTTGGCCTGTCCTTCACGTTTGAAGGATTCAGCCAGCTCGCCATGGCCAAACCACATCGCCGTCCACGAACGACGGCCATCGTGCAGCTTCAAACGCAGGTGCAAGCCGCCGTTGCGCCCTACACGGTCTGCTGACCGGACGCTCAGGTCGCGGCTCAGAAAGATCGGTCCTGGATTGCCGAACCCGAATGGTTCCAATTGGCTGATCTGCTCAAACGCCGCCGGCTCGAACCGGTCCAACCGCAGCTCGGCGTCGGCTACTAACGTTTCTTGCAGGTCAAAGCCGTCCAAGCGAGACTCCACCACCTCGTTGAAACGACGCGCAAAATCAGGGACCAGCGCTGAACTGATGGTGAAGCCGGCCGCCATTGGGTGGCCGCCGTGATTGAGCAATAGGTCGTGACATTCGCCAATCGCGGATACTATGTCCAGGGCGGAAATACTGCGCGCCGAGGCCCGTCCGATTTCCCCTTCTATAGCGATCACCACCGCTGGCCGATAGTATTCCTCTACCAGCTTGCTGGCTACCAGCCCGGCGACGCCGGCTGTGTAGTGCGGCCCAGCTACTACGAAAGCCTTCGGCATATCAGGAGTGGCAGATTGCAATACGCCGCTACCGATCTCATCGAAGGCGGCAGCAAGCGCCTCGTCGGTCATCTGCTGGCGCTGACGATTCAGCTCATTCAGTTCGTAGGCAATAGCCGATACCCTGTCGGAGTCGCGGCTCGCGAGCAGTTCAAAGCTGAGTTTGGCGTCACCCAATCGGCCGGCCGCGTTCAGCCGTGGCGCCAGTGTGAAGCCAATGGCGCTGGAGTCTAAAGTCGCCACATTGACACCGGCCGCCTGACACAGCGCCAGCAGGCCGGGCCGGTCGGTCCGGCGCAAAGCCGTAAGACCCAGGGCGACCAGTCGGCGGTTCTCGCCGGTCAGTGGCACAACATCGGCCACCGTTCCGAGGGCGACTAGCTCCATAACCGCAGGGTCTTCCCAAACCGGCCGACCATTGCTCGCTGCACGCAAGGCATTCACCAGCTTCATCGCCACGCCGGAACCCGCGATCTGATGGTAAGAGTGGCGGTCTTCCACGCCCAGGGCTGGGTGCAACACCGCATAGGCCGGCGGCAATCCGTGTTGGATCTGGTGGTGGTCGGTAATAATGACGTCAATGCCATACTGATTGGCCAGCGCAACCTCACGATGGGCCGTGACTCCGCAGTCCACCGTGACGATCAGTGAGACGCCTTGTCCGGCTAGACGATGAATCGTGTCAACGTTTAACCCGTACCCTTCTTGTCGGAGAGGGATACACACTACCGGGTTGCTGATGCCCAGCCGGCGAAACTCCTCCCAGGTGATGACGGTGGCGGTCACGCCGTCGGCGTCATAGTCACCGTGAATCGCCACCTTCTCTCCGCCATCTCGAGCGGCAAGGATGCGTCCTACTGCGCGCTCCACATCGGCCAGCGGCTGGTCGGACGATCCGAATTGCTCTGGTCTGAGAAAGCGATCAATTTCGTCCCGACCTGATACACCCCGATTATGCAGGAGCTGTACGATGAGAGGATGGATTTCCGGATAGGCGCGGAGATCGTCGGCAGGCAGACGTCCGCGCACTGACCAGCGTTTGGGCCTCGACGAGGTTGTTCTCATTCCCCTTCAGTCTTTCCAGAATGGCGCATTGCGATAGGCCCCACTAGATATGAAACTCCTGGCAATTATTCAGCAATGTGGACTGCTGACGATTCTAGCACCATGCGGACAGCCGGTCAGTAGCTCTTATGAAATGCTAATGCTGCTGAGGGGAGTCGAGTGTTGCGGATACAGCTTGTCCTTCACCCACTACAGCGATGAGCGTCCTTCGGCTGAAGGATCGAGCCATTGCTCCGTCGCCTGTTGTTAGGAGCAAGGCATGCCCATCTGTTCCAACTTATTCTTTAATGAGCAGCGATTAACGTTGTTGAAG
>JBCLEL010000112.1:0-7333 GCA_038913435.1 Chloroflexota bacterium | reverse complement strand
ACACTAAAACAGGGTCTTTCCATCAGCAATTGGTATTAGATCTGGTTCCAGATGCTAGTTATGAACTCGACGAATCGGGCTAGGGCGGGCTGCCGGTCAGTTGGCAACCGACATTCTAGCGTGAGCCATCCATCGTAGCCGGCTCGCTTCAATGGCGCCAGCGCCCGGCGGAAGTCAGTGTGACCGAGGCCGGGCAGTTGGCGGTTCGAGTCGGCGAGATAGACGTAGTCCACCAGACCGGCCGCCGCCGCCAGCGCCGCCGCAAGGTCGGCCTCTTCGATGTTCATGTGGAAGAAGTCAGGCGTCACCTTCACCGCCGGGTGATTGACCTGGCGGCATAGCTCGACCGCCTCGGACAGTAGGTTCAGGTAGGGGCTTTCATAGCGATTTGGGGCCTTGATCCAGATGACGACGCCGGCCGCCTGCGCTATTGGCGCCATTGCTGACAACTGGACAACGAATAGCTCGCGGACCAGGTCGCTGGCAGACTTATATGGTGAAAGATCGGGCACGGGGCCGCTACGGGTAAAGGGGATTTCGAGCACCCCACCTGCTCCAATCGCTTGGGCCAGCGCGATGAGACGCTTGCAGTCCTCGATGGTCTCCTGGCGCACCTTAGGATCGGGGTCGGCCAGGTAGAACGAGCCTTTAACCCCACTGGCGGCGATGCCGGCCTTGCCCAGCGCATCTCGAATTGCGCTGGGAGCAAGATCGCGAGCGAGGCCATCTATTTCTAAGCCCTGGAAGCCCAGAGCGGCGACCTCCGATGCCTTAGCGCGCAGGTCATTGCCAGGCAACATTGATTCGCGCATGGATAGTTTCAACGCTTGTCTCCAAGTCAAAGTCAGATCAGGACTATGTCGGCTGCGCCGCTAGGAACAGCGCCAACACCAGGCAAGGCCAACATATCAGGAGCACCAGGCTCTCTATGCCGAGCGGAATCATGTCACCTGGACCAGCCTAGGTCAAGGGCTACCCGCAATGGCTTATGGTAACCTACCTCGATCCGTTGACAACCTGGCCGGGGGATGCTGGTAGTCGAGCACGCAACTGTCGCGCTAGGCGTCCCAGCGCCACCCGACAACGCGGATCAACGGTTGCCGCTCATATTGTCGGCGCGATTGGGCTGATCGTACCATCTTCAGCGTACAGCGTTGAGCATAATTATTGAGCCGTTGCGCTAATTGCCTCGCATTGACTCTAGTGGAACAAGGACATGCGATACACCTGGGAGCGCGGCCATCCTGGCCGCCCGGAGCGGGCGGGACGCCCGCGCTCCCGGCAAGTCAACCACCAAGAGTATGAACAATTGTGCCTTTCTATAAGAAATCGCAATGTCTTATGGTTCAATGTTTCTGCTCTCCGCTGTAAACGCTCAATCTCGCAAAAAACTGTCCGTTGGGTTCGCAGGCGAATAATACGCCGGCCGGGAAGCACTAGCGCATATCTCTTTATATCCCATAGCGGTGGACGTAATCATCGAACCATTGTAAACCCTGATGGTAATTGTTGGGCCGGCTTATTTGGGACCGGGTGGTATCGGCAAAGGCTGCTACCCGCCAATCTGATTTGCCGTTTGGTAGGGGGTAATAACTCCGGCCTCGACCCGCAGTAGGTCAGTGTGGCGGGCAAGACGCTCGTCGAAATCAGCCAGGTCAGTGGCGGCGAAGACGACCTGTTGGCCGGGCTGGATCGCGTTCAACAGGAAGTCACGCCGGTGCTCATCTAGCTCTGACATCACATCGTCCAGCAGTAGAATTGGCTGCTCACCGGTTAGACGCTGAATGAGGGCTGACTCCGCTAGCTTCAACGCTACGGCGATCAACCGCTGTTGGCTGCGCGAACCGTAGGCGGTCATATCACGGCCGGCTAACAACAATGACAGGTCGTCACGGTGCGGGCCGATCAACGTTGCCCCTAGCGCCACTTCCTTTTCTCGGTGATGCTGCATCTGCTGACGGATAGATTCGGCTATGTCGTTTGGGGTAGCCCCATCAGCGACATTCACGTTAGTGCGATGAACTACCTCCAGTGAAAGGGCGCTGCCGCTCAAAGCCTGGTATAGTGGCTTCACTAATTCGGCGATCTCGCCAACTGTCCTTTGGCGTTTAACGACCAGGTAGCCGCCGGCTGCCGATAGCTCCTCATCCCAGAAGTGCAGTTGCTCGATTCTCGGCTGTCGGTCACGCATTCGCTTTAGCAGCGAGTTTCGCTGTATGAGCACTTTGCCATAGTGGGAAAGGGTACGCACGTATTGATGGTCAACTTGAGAGATCATCACGTCGAGGTAGCGCCGGCGCGCCGAAGGGCTGCCCTCTACTAGCTCTAAGTCCTTCGGTACGAAGCTGACGACATTCACCAGGCCGACGACGTCAATGCTACGCCGAGGAGTGTCATTTACTCGGATGCGTTTGCTGGCGCTGGTCTCGGTTGGACTGACAACGAACTCCAGCTTGACGATTGCGTCGGCGCGAGCCACTGAACCGGCCACGCGAGTAAAGCTGAACTGGTCTTCGGCCGCGCGCCAATTGATTACCTCGCGGTCGCTGGTTGCCCGCAGAGATTTGGTGGTAGAAAGGAAGCTGATCGCTTCGAGCAGGTTACTCTTGCCCTGAGCGTTGTCACCTATCAATAGGCTAACGGCCGGCGAAAGGTCAAGCTCAAGTCTGACGTAGTTACGAAAATTAAGTAGTGAAAGGTGTTTACAGTACATAGCGGCGCGGCCATCCTTCAGTTGAAGGATCAGGCGGGAGTGGGCCCTTCCGCTGAAGGGTCAACTCCTCGACAGGTGCATCGGCATAATTACGTGGACGTAGCTATCCGAGTCAGCAGGTCGTATCACGCCAGGACTGGATTGATCAGTGATTTCCAGCAACACTTGGTCGCTACTTAGCACGGCTAGCACGTCTGACAGATACTTAGAATTGAAGGCGATCTGGGTATCTGCACCTTCTACTATGGCGTCAATCCCGCTAGTGGTATCCCCACGGTCGGCCGCGGTCGCCGTTACGATTATCTCGCTGCGGTCGTCTTTGTGTTGCGCCTGGAGCTTGATAATGTTGGCGCTGTCGCGAGCAAAGAGCGAGGCTATCCGAGTAGCTTGTTGGAACGCTTCACGGGAGACAGTTATCTTGGTGCTATGCTTCTTCGGTATGATCTGCTCATAGTTTGGAAAGTTGCCTTCGATCAAGCGCGAGACCATCTCAATGTCGTCCACGCAGAAGATGATACGTTGGTCGGCGCCGCTGATCGAGATTTCAATAGGCCCTTCGGAGCCGGTGGTGATCCGGGCCAACTCTTGCAACGTCCTGGCAGGCACGATCAGCTTGGCCGGCTGGGCAACTGGTTGGTCCAATTTCAGTGTTCGCTCGGCTAGCCGGAATCCGTCGGCCGCCGCCATCGTCAGCGTGTCGCCTTCGATTTTTACCAACACTCCGGTCAGCACCGGCCGCGTTTCATCGGTTGCCGCTGCCAGGGCGACCTGTTCAATCGCCTGATGCAAAGTCTTCGACGCGACTTTCAGCGATGGAGTCTCTGGAGCGCCGGTCACCGGCGGGAACTCGCTAGCATTGATTCCTTTGATATTCGCTTCGAAGCCGCCGCATTTTGCATGGACGCTGCTCTGCTCCTTATTTAGAACTAGGGAGACCGGCTTTTCAGCCGGCAGCGAGCCAATAAACTCCTGAAAGAGCCGGGCCGGCACAGTTATGGCGCCTTCCTCCTCGACCATCGCCCCGATCCAGCAGGTAATCGCAATATCTAGATTTGTGGCCGATAGCTTCAGTCGGCCGGAGTCGGTCTGCAACAATATGTTGTTCAACACCGGCAGCAAGGTACGAGTCGAAACAGCGCGCCCAACGATGCCGAGTCCTCTGGCCAGGTTATCTTGGGCACAGGTTAGACGCAATTGGTTTCCTCCGGTTCATCGTAGATAGTGGAACGAGTATACACTACAACCCACCTAATGTTAACTCAAACGAGGTATTAGGCTATGCTGGGCGGACTCTAAGGGGTGCAGGGGCGAAGCCATTGACGGTGGATGTGGGGGTGTCCCCCACTAATCATTTCCCCTTCTCCTGCGAGGAGAAGGGGTCAGGGGATGAGGTGTCCTTCACTCGTGAAGAATCACAAGGCCAAACACCAACCGGTAGGGGCGTATGGCCATACGCCCTTACTTGAAACGGTATTCCCGAAAATGTCGTCTGATTGTACACTAATGAGAACGGTGGCGAACGGCCTCGCTATGAATGATCTATTCGACGACTGGACAGGTTTCACTTGCTCGGTGAGCATGGGCAGGATATACGTACCGTATAATGCGATCAACGGCGTTGAATCATTAGGGGAACTTTTGACAGTGCTTGCCCCACTTCAGAGAAGCTGGTTGTTTCGAGGGGCGCCCCGTTCATTTAAACCGACTCCGCAGCTCTGAACAATGAGTTTTCTGACGATTCTTCTGCTAATTATTAAAAGGATGCTCAGCAATAGCTATCTGATGCTGGCCACGTTGCTAGGACTACTGATCAGCGCCAGCATGGTCTCGGCGATACCACTCTTCACCCAGGGATCGTTGGAACGGCTATTACATCAGGAACTGACCAACTCAAACCCGGAATTGTTGGCACAACGGCTTCGCCAAGAGCTGAGTAAGCCGATCCGATCGTCGCTAGAGCAGAGTTTACGTGAGGAGCTGAAAAGGTCGGCCCGGCAGCCGGTCGGCACCATCACGATCCAAAACTTTCAAGGGCGCGGCGATCTGGAGGTCAACGCTCGTTACCCTGACTTCAACTCATACCTGATAGACAATATCGAGCCCATAATTGATTTGCCAATCCGGCAGTTCGTCCGCTTTTTGTCAACTCAATACGAGGGTGTCTGGCCCGAAGATATGCCCTGGGAGCAGGCTTCGCGCTTACGCCGGCATTTGTACTTGGCGTTTCACACCGACCTGTCGAAGCACATCCAGATCATAGACGGCGTTGACCTGCCTGATAGGCTCGCCGGCCCCGACGAAGACATTCCAGTCATCATTACGTCCCACACCGCTGAGACACAGCATCTTAACCTGGGGGAGCGTTATCTATTCACTGACTATGATGGAGTCGTTCCAAACGAAGAGGCGCGCGCCAAGCTACCGGGCGTGAGGCTCAAGATCGTCGGAATATGGGAGCCGGTTGATCCGGAGAGTGATTTCTGGATGTACGACCCCCAAGAGTTCGATGACGTTTTCTTCCTCAATGAAGCAAATATCTCACGCGTTTTTGATGAATTGCCGGTAACGGCAAATGAGTTTGGCTGGTACGCAATCGCCGACACCGACGCGATACATATGGACAAGGTTGACCGCATTCTGGCCGGCATACGCTATTTACAAAGCAAGACAGTGGAAACCTTCCCTAGCGCAAGGTACAACCTGAACTTCTTCTTCACCTTAGAGGACTTCAACAGCCGCGCCCTGATCTTAAACACACTGCTGTTTGTCATCAGCATCCCCACGCTAGTAGTGGTCTTTTATTACGTCACTATCGCGATGGCGATGATCGTTGATCGTCAACGCAACGAGATCGCGTTGCTCAAGAGTCGGGGCGCCAGCAACGCTCAGCTTTTCTCCATCTATCTGGGCGAAGGTCTGATAATGGGCGGAATCAGTCTCGGAATTGGCCCCTTGATCGGGTTTGGTCTAGCGAAGGTTATGGGAAACGCCTACGGCTTTCTACTTTTCGCCCAGCGTCCGCCATTGACTATCAGCTTCGACTCGGCCACCTGGACCTACACCGCAGTCGCGGTGGCGATGACGGTGACGGTCGCAGTCGCGCCGGTAATCGGCGCTGCCCGTCACAATATCATCACCTACAAGCAGGAGATCGGAAGGTCAATCCGCCGACCTTTGCACGAAGTATTCTTCATTGATTTCCTATTGCTGGCGGCAGCGGGCTACGGTTACCGCCTCCTCCAGCAGAAAGAATCGTTCATCGTCATAACCTCCGACCGTCAGCTCGTCGTTGATGTGACGCTGTTGGTAGTGCCGGCGCTGTTTATAATGGGCGCTTCCTTGCTACTGCTACGAGTATTTCCCTATCTCACCGCCGGCCTGGCAAAGCTGGTCAGCATCGTCGGTGGCGCGTCAACACTTTTGGCGCTGAGGCAGATCTCCCGCACGCCCGGTCAGTATCGGACTTTAGTGTTGCTTTTGACTTTAACCGTAGGGTTTGGCACTTATAGCGCCTCGGCCGCCCGCACGATTGAGACCAATCAGGTGGACCAGGTGCGCTATGACATTCCGGCTGACTTGGAACTGAGGGAATCTACTATCCTGTTGGACCAAGGCGTGTACATCACCCCTGATTTCGGCGACCACTTTGTCCCCGGCGTGGTGGACGCGACGATGTTCACGTCGTACATCGTAATCCTGCCGGTCCAGGGCCGGCCGCCGGCGATCCTGTTGGCGATAGACCGGTCCAGCTTCCCTCAAGTGGCCTGGTGGCGTCCCGACTTCGCCGACAAGCCCCTAGGCGCCCTGATGAATGCGCTTGGCGCTGATCCGAGCGCGGTGATCGTCAGCCGGAAGCTGTTGCAGAAATATGGCTACAAGCTCGGCGACCAGATAAATCTGGGGCTTCGCGAGGTGGAAATCCCCTTTTACATCACGGAAGTCGTTGACTATTTCCCAACACTGTACCCAGGCAAGGAGCTGTTCATCATCGCAAACATTGATTACCTGCGCGACTGGGCGCGGATAGACGGATATGGGGTATGGATGAACGTCAGCCCGGACCGTCCAACCGCTGACATCATCAGCGACATCCGCAAACATCAACTGGAGATTTATAACATTCGGGACAGCCGGATCGAGCTAACGGTGAACCGACTTGATCCCCAGCTAACGGGCATGTTCGGCATGTTGTCAATCGGATTTATCGTGGCCGGCCTGCTCACCGTTCTGGGGTTTTTCCTGTACTCCTACCTATCGTTCCAGAAGCGGATCGTCCAGATGGGAATCCTGCGGGCGATGGGTCTTTCGGCGCGCCAGCTATTTGCGATGCTGATGGCCGAGCAGCTATACCTGATTGTGCTCGGCGTTCTCAGCGGCATAGCCCTCGGCCTGCTAGCAGGCTCTCTATATATCCCCTTCCTGCAATTCGGGGTTAAGGCCGAAGGCGACATCACACCCCCGTTCATCGTGGCGACCCCGTGGGGCGAGTTTGGTCGTATCTTTATGGTAATCGGCGCAATGGTGCTCGCCGGCCTGGTCTTTATCAGCTTTATGCTCCGCCGGCTGCAACTTTTCCGGGCGGTCAAGTTGGGCGAGGAGCAGTAGTAGCACCGACGGGTA
>JBCLEL010000111.1:0-7339 GCA_038913435.1 Chloroflexota bacterium | reverse complement strand
CGCTAATGTGAGATGAGGATTTAGCATTTCCATCAGGAGTTTGCCAGAATGGATGAACCAATCAGGATTGGTCTTATCGGCGCCGGCTGTCACGGACAGTTCTTATCGCCATCGGCGGTTGCAGCCGGCCGGTGGCAGTCGCCACTTAACACCTTCAAAGATATACTTGTTAATATGACTCGTCTTACCAGCCGACTATCAACCAGGGATTAATGTGGACGCGCTAGGCTCAGCGGCAATCCCGCTCTTACTGTCGTTTGCACTGGTATTTATTGCTTGGCCGACGATGCTGACCTATATGAACGCTGAACGCCGTGGCCGCGACCGCACGTTATGGACGTTTGGCGCCTTTGCCAGCTCTATTTTGTTGCCAGTCATCGGCGGCTGGATTGTCTTCGCCGGCCTGATGTTGTTGCCAGAAGGCGCCGGCCCTGGCAAATGGTAACGCTAGATATTGCTGGATAGTGGTTCTAAACGGCGTGGGCGATCTCCTCTAAGGCGGCGGGATTCTCTAATGATGAAAGGTCGCCGAGGTCGCTCTGGCCCAGATGCTTGGCCTTTATCAAGCGCCGGATAATCTTTGCGCTGCGTGTCTTGGGTAGATCTCGAACGAACTTTACGGTATCCGGTCGCATGGGCTTGCCAAGCTGACGAGCGATCTCGTTCAGTATTTCGTTTCGGAGGGCGTCGCTGGGCTGGTAGCCTGGCTTGAGCACCGCGAAAACGACTATCGTCTCACCTTTTACGTCGTGGGGGACACCGATTGCGGCCGACTCGGACACGGCCGGATGGCCGGCGGCGGCCGACTCGACCTCGGCTGGCCCGACACGTTTGCCGGCGATCTTGATGGTGTCGTCGGACCTTCCCAGGATATACCAGAACCCGTCCTCATCTACCATCGCCCAGTCGCCGTGAACCCAGGTGCCAGGAAAGCGCGACCAGTAGGTTTCCACATACCGATCTGGATCGTGCCAGAACCCGCGTGTCATGCCAGGCCAGGGTTGGCGTATCACCAGTTCGCCGACTTGACCACGCAGCGAGCGTCCTTGCTCGTCAACGACATCGCCGGCGATGCCGGGTATCAACAGATTGAAGGAGCAGGGCTTGAGCGGGCGCAGAGTGGTGCAGCCGACGATACCGCCTGAGATTTCGGTCCCGCCGGAATAGTTGATGATCGGACATCTGCTGCCGCCGACGTGCTCAAAGTACCAGCGCCAGGGCGCTGGGTTCCACGGCTCGCCGGTCGACCCGAGGATGCGTAGCGAAGATAAGTCGTGGCCTTCTACCCATTTGTCGCCGGCCCGCATCAACGCTCTGATTACAGTCGGTGAGATTCCAGCAATCGTGATCTTGTGTCGCTCGATCATCTTCCAGAGACGGTCTGGATTTGGGTAGTCCGGCGTGCCCTCGTAGGCGAAGAGTGTTGCTCCAAGCGCGAGTCCTCCAGCGACGGCCCAAGGCCCCATCATCCAGCCCATGTCAGTCAACCAAAAGAGCGTGTCGTGCTCGCCCAGATCAAAGCAGTGGGCGAGGTCCTGAGCGGCCTTGATCGGGAAGCCGCAATGGACATGGATCGCACCTTTCGGCCGGCCGGTAGTGCCTGAGGTGTAGATAATCATGTAGGGGTCTTCCGAATCGGTCCGCTCGGTCTCATAGCTGCGGGGTTGATTTGGCATCAATTCATGCCACCAGAGGTCCCGACCAGTTGTCCACGGGACCGGTTGACCCACGCGACGTACCACCAGCACGTGTTCCAGTCCGCCGACCAGCGCGGCTGCCTCATCAGCGGGACCCTTCATCGCCACCACGTTGCCACGGCGATAAAAACCATCGGCCGTAATCAGGAGTTTAGCTTCGGCGTCCCTCAACCGGGCGGCAACGGCCGGCGCGCCAAAGCCGGAAAAAATAGGCGTGAAAATAGCGCCGATTTTTGAGCAAGCCAGGGTAGCTACGACCACTTCCGGTATCATCGGCATGTAAATGCCGACCCGATCCCCTTTGGCGATGCCTAGACTGCGGAGAGCGTGAGCAGCCTGGTTGGTCTCCTGCCAAAGCTCGCGGTAGGTCCAGCGACGGACCTCGCCGTCCTCACCTTCCCAGATCAGCGCGACGGAGTTCTGCTTCGGCCCGCTGGCGTGTTTGTCCAGCGCGTTGTGGACGTAGTTATATTGGCCGTTGATAAACCACCGCGCCCAGGGAATCCCGCTGGAAAGGTCAAGCACCTTGCTGTAAGGCCGGTAGAATTCCAGCCCAAGGTCCTCAACCACGGCGTCCCAGAACCATTCCAGGTCTTTGCTGGCCCGATCCTGCAACTGGTCAAGCTCGGACAGGTGGTGGCGGGCCATAAACCGGCCTAGCCGGCTGCGCTCGATGTATTCCTGCGTCGGTCGCCAGGCGATCTCGCCGCCAATTGCCAGCGCAGCCGCGGCTGAGGACTGCTCCATGACGTACTCCCCGTTCCGTTAATAGGATGATTTATACAGAATTAGTGCAGGTTCAAGATAGTCTTTTGGGAAAGGCTTTGGATGTGCGTCATTGTCGGCAAGGTCCCATAGCGCGGGGGCTTGTCCCCCGCTCGCTTCCTAATTCGGCTGGGGACAAGCCCCGCCCTACAGTTTGGCTGCCCACCGGAAGATCGTTCCACCATTACCAAAAGGGTCGCCTGATCATGCATTAGGAATCATTATCCATGCAGATAGCACAACTGCCAAGCGGAAAGACTAGCAGGCCCTATCGTTTAACTGGCGGTGTGGTTATTAGCCAGCGTCGCCGTCGTGTCCGGCCAAGACCTGACTCTTGTGCGGACGAACGCGGGAGAGCGGGCAGATCTGGTACTCCTTGAAAGGCTCATCGCAATAGCCTAGCCGGTGTTGTCCGCACTTGGGTTGGATATACTCTCCCAGCTCCGGCCATCGGCGCACGATCTCGGCTCGCACCTTTGCCCAGAAGTGGCGGATCTCCCACTGCGCCCGCGTGCACAACCTAAGATCGGCTATATGCAGTATCTCCTCGAAGTTGACGGTGAATTGGATGTTAGTCGCGGCGCTGTGTGGCAACACGTAGCGAGCGTCCTCGGCCGGCACGCCGGCCGCGATTGCTTCTTCGTACAGCTTGGCAGCCTGCGTCATCAGATTGACGTACTTCTCTACCAGGCCGGCTTTGTCCCAAGTCGGTGGAACCAGGTAGGGAAAGTCGCCACCTTTGAACTCGACGTAGCGTTGGGACTGCTGGTCAAACACGATCCCCACGTGGTGACGAACGAACTGATGCGAGGTGACCCTTGACATGCCGCTGAGGCCAAATGTGAAGTTCAGCTGCTGACGCGGCGAGCCGTGGCCGGTGCCCAGCATCCGCCGAACGAACTCGACCATCTTTTCTCGTTCTATCTGGCCGCTTTCAATCCGGCCCCAAATTGTCTGAGGTTTCAGACTGGAGTAGCAAGTGCGATACGCCACATAGAGCACCGCCAATGGGTCGTGTGGATAGTCAAGTAGCTTTACTTCAGGAAAGACCTGGGCCACGTCATCTCCGCCTAGTACGTTCGGATAAACACCACTAGCATCATAGCATCGCCTCGTCGTGACCACTATAAAAAGCCAGAGTCCTTAGCCCGGGATCCTTACGTAGCGGTTGCAAAGCTATTGGCGCAATGACTAATTTTGGTGGAGAGACACCCCGCTAATCAAGCGGCTGTATTGCGACCTCGATCACGCCCTCAGCGTGGAGGCCCAACTTGCCGAAGGCGGCCCAGCTAAAATCAACCAGCAGCGGATAGCTGAACGCTCCGCGATCGGCGACTCGCACAATTACGCTTGCCCCGGTGGAACGCCGAGTTACCTTCAGTCTAGTGCCGATGGGAAAGATGTTGCTGGCAGTCAGGCCAGGATCGTACATATTGAATGGCTCGCCGTTGAACATCAAGCCACCGTGAAAGCCGGCGCCATACCAGGTGGCCAGTCCGTAAAAGACCCTGTGCGAGCTGTCGGACTTTGATGGAGGTGTCTGAGGCTGGGTCGCATTATTGGGAATGAGGCCGGCTCGCTTGGCCAGATCGCCGGCCAAGCCTGCTATCACCTGTTCTTCGCCGGCCCGGTGATAGAGGACATTGCGTTGGAATCTCACCGCTACCATCTCGCCAATCATTTGTGGCGTAGAGACCGGCAGACCATATAGTTCTAGTGATCGCTTGTCCGAATTATAAAAGTTGCCGATAGGTGGATCGCTTTTCAACTGCCCCAGGCGAAACGCAAATATACCCGCGAAGTCACTGACGGGATCAGGGGTGAGTCCTCCTGGCGGGGGTACGAAAGCCTCGGCTCTCAACCAATCGTCGTGACCGCGCTCGGAAAGGAGATCGAGGGCGTTAACCAGTCGGACACGTTTTGCGGCTGGGTCCCACTGGAGAACGGCGCGCTGAGTGGCCTGGCAAATGAAGCCGTCCCAGGCAAAGCGTTGCGAAGTGGGGTAGCCGAGTGCGTCAACGCCACCTAACCGTTGGAACTCACTCCAAAACGGCATACCCTGTTCATCGGTAATCTCAAAGCCAGTGGGGTTGGCGCCGAGAGGATAGCCGTTCGTTTGAGTGTAGAAGCGGCCGCCTACTGTGCCGTAATCCAACCCTGTTACTTGGGCGGCGGCTGACATCGGCGCCATAATCAACGATAGGCCAACCATCAGCCAGACAAGGAATAGTGTTTTCCTGAACATGTCTCTCCTCCACAGGAGAGCGCGGCCAGCGCCACCCTTGCCTAGAGACCAGCGGGTGTCACATCCTCAGTGGAAATGCTGCGCCTGCATATAGGGGGCTGGATGCGCCCAAAGAGTAAGTAGAGACCCAGGCTCCCAGCCTAGACCAAGTTTCGGGGATTATAAGGGCCGAAACATAGGTAAGTCAACCATTTGCACTTCAAGGAATTTGGTTGCTATAGTGTCTATCCCATCCTATACCTATGGATAGACGAAATTTATGCCCGCCTACTTGCGACTGACGTTGATTGTCTTCCTATTAGCTACCGCCTGCTCGCTCCCCGCCACAACTCCTACCCCAGATCACCATGCTGAGGCGGCGGCTACGCTCGTCCCCCGTTCAACGCAGACGCCGAGAGTGTCACCATTTTGCCCCGACGCCATTGCTTGGGACCAGGCAAAGGCGCACGCCGGGAAACGATCAACCATACGAGGCCCGGTGGTAGAGGCAATATATGACCGCGGCGCTAGCGGACAGCCAACGTTCCTATATCTCGGCAGACCTAATAGCACCCCCGGCGGCGTCACCGTCCTTATCCGCGACCAATACCGCTGGAACTTTCCATCGCCGCCCGAACAACTCTACTATGGCAGGACGATTTGCGTGTCTGGAATGGTCTCTATGTACCAGGGCAACCCGCAGATCGAGGTGCGTTCGCCCTCCAACATCGTCATCGTCAGATGAGACCGGCTGGTTGGGGGCGGTTAGGCCAATCACCGATAGAACATTGCCTCCCCATCAGGTGTCGAAATATAATACAGAGTGCCAATCAGCGCGCGAGTGGCGGAATCGGCAGACGCGCTAGCCTTAGGAGCTAGTCCCAGCAATGGGGTGGGAGTTCAAGTCTCCCCTTGCGCACCAGCTTTCGGTCTATTTCTCTTTCTCAGGCTGCTCGTGACTGACGTAGGCCATCTCCTCTAGCCGGCGGATGCGTTCAGCAATGGGCGGATGGGTGGCGAATACGTCACCAAGAAAATCCTGCCGTTGGCCAACCTTGCGGCCAAGCGGGTCCTCGATACAAAGGTGGGCGAGGCCCCGCTTGACCGATTTAGTCGGCAGTGTCGCCCCGCTGATCTTGCGAAGGGCGGAGGCCAGCCCCAACGGGTTTCGGGTCAGCTCCGCGCCAGTCGCGTCGGCCAGGTACTCCCGCCGGCGCGAAACCGCCATCGCGATTATCTGTCCAAGAATTGGCGCCAGGATGACCATAACCAGCCAAATGACAAACAGTATGGCGAGGATGATAGGAGTGCCAGAACCTGAGTCGCGGCCTCCTTCCCGCCGTTGGTCGCTATCGCGCCGGCCGGACCTACCGCCGTACCACAACGCCCGCGTCGCAAAGTCGCTCAGCAGGACCAATGCGCCGAGCAAAGCGGCTATCAGCATCATCAGCCGAATGTCGAAGTTGCGGATATGGGACATCTCGTGGGCGATTACGCCTTGCAACTCTTCCCGATTCAGCTTTTTCAGCAAGCCGGAGGTAACCGCTATCGAAGCATGCTCTGGATCGCGGCCGGTGGCAAAGGCGTTTGGATCGTCGTCAGGAACGATGTAGACTTTTGGCTTCGGCAGACCGGAAGCTATGGTCATCTCCTCGACAACATTCAGCAGTGTTTTTTCGGAAAGGTCGTCGGGATTGGCCGGCCGGGCGCGCGTCGAAGATAGAACTATCTTGTCGCCAGCGAAGTAGGAGCCGGCGGTTGACAGTAGGCCGACCACTAGCGCTGCAAATGTCATCACCGGCGTGGGGAAATAGCTACTGCCAGAGCCTCCGCTGCTAAGGAGGAAGAAGTCAGCCCCAAGACCGACTAACAATAGCAACAGGACAAAAATTGCTGCCAGCAACCAAGAAGCGCGCTTGTTGGCTGACTGCTGCTGATATAGGTCGGCGGTCATCGTCCGGACTTGTTAGTGCAATGACAGGTCGACACGCGGCGTTTCGCGCTCCTGCCCCTCAGTGATCTCAAAGTACTCGGCCGTTTGGAAGCCATACGAGCCGGCGATCAAGACGTTGGGAAATATCTCCAGCGCCGTGTTGAACTTGGCGACCAGATCGTTGTAGAACTGGCGAGCGAAGGCGATGCGATTCTCCGTGCTGGTTAGCTCCTCCTGGAGCTGCATAGCGTTCTGATTCGACTTGAGGTCCGGATAGTTCTCAAACAAGGCGAAGAGCCGGCCCAACGCCTGGGTCAGCTCGCCTTCCGCCCGACCCGCCGCAGCCGGCGTGGTGACGCTTACCGCCGCCGCCCTCGCCCGCATCACCCGCTCCAACGTCTCCTGCTCAAACTTCATCACGCCACGCACCGTCTCGACCAGGTTTGGTATCAAGTCATGCCGACGCTTCAACTGGACATCAATTTGGGTCCAGGCATTTTTCACCTGGTTGCGCAGGCCGACCATACCGTTGTAGGTGAGGACCAACCAGCCAATGATTAATACCGCGATAACGACGATTGCGATTAGGATTTCCATCGGAACAGACCCCCTAAGTGTTTACCGCCCTCAAAGAATGATAGCAGTTTATGGGCAGCGCAATCGTCACCTGTAAATGGTTGACTACCGCACCCGCGGACGCAGGTAATTGTTCAGATTCGA
>JBCLEL010000110.1:0-7340 GCA_038913435.1 Chloroflexota bacterium | reverse complement strand
TAGCGGTAGTCGAACAGCTCTTCCAGGTCGGACTCGGTCAGCGCCCGCATCACGTCCTGGTCGCTGGCCAGCAGGTCCTTTAAGTAGTGGCCGGTTGCCCATGCCTCCATCGCGTTGCGCTGGACCAGATGGTAAGCCTCCGTCCTTGCCAATCCCCGGTCAATGAGCTTTAGCATCACTCGCTGAGAGAAGACCAGACCGTAGCTCGATTCCAGGTTTTTCAACATGCGTTCCGGATAGACGGTCATCCCTTCGATTATGCGCGTCATCAGGCTGATCGAATAGTCGAGCAGGATGCACGATTCCGGGAAGATCAGCCGCTCAGCCGACGAGTTTGAGATGTCGCGCTCATGCCAGAGAGCAACCGACTCCATCGCGGCCACCGCGTTGCCACGCATCACCCGGGCCAAGCCGCAGATGCGCTCGGAAAGCTCCGGGTTGCGCTTGTGCGGCATCGCCGAGGAGCCGGTCTGGCCGGCGCCGAACGGCTCTTCCACCTCGCGGATCTCGGTTCGTTGCAATGAACGAATCTCGACGGCGAACTTTTCCAGGCTGGAGGCGATCAAGGCCAGGGTGGTTATATAGTGGGCGTGTCGGTCGCGCTGGATGATCTGATTTGACACTGGCGCGACCTTTAGCCCAAGCCGCAGGCAAGCGGTTTCCTCGATAGTGGGTGGCACGTTGGCGTGAGTGCCGACAGCGCCGGAGATTTTTCCAACTTCGATCTGCTCGGCGGCCGCCTTCAGCCGGCTGATGCAACGCCGAACCTCATCAATCCAGACCGCCAGCTTGAAGCCGAAGGTGATTGGCTCGGCATGCACCCCATGGGTACGGCCAACCATGATCGTATCTTTATGTCGAATAGCTTGTCTGGTGATCGCCTGCTCAAGCTCTTCCAGGTCGCGCAACAGAATGACGTTGGCCTCACCTATCTGCAAGGCCATGCCGGTGTCCACTACATCGGAGGATGTCAGTCCGAGGTGGATGAAGCGAGCATTCTCACCGACCGTTTCTCCAACCGCCTGGAGAAATGCGGTGACATCGTGCCGGGTGACCGATTCGATCTCTTTCATCCGCTCGATGTTGACTGTTGCGCGGCGGATGTCAACCATCGCCGACATCGGAATGACGCCGGCGGCGGCCCAGCCTTCGCACACCGCCAGTTCGACCTCTAGCCAGGCCGCATACTTGCGTTCCGGCGACCACACTGCGGCCATCGCCGGCCGGCTATATCTATCCAGCAAATTCGTTCTCTCTGCCCCTTGCCGCGCCTACTCCAACTTGTTTGCAACGGCCCTTATCTGGGATGATTCATTCAGTTCTTTGCGGCCTAATACCGGCCGGGGCGGAATCGGCGGCGACTCCCGCTCGGCAATCGCATCGTCGGTGGTCCAGACCTCCGAGTCCTCATTGAAAGCGGCGAAGGTGGACATCAGCTTTCGGGCCGCGACGCCACAGCGGTCACAAAGGACCTGTCCAGCCTGCCGGTAGTCGCGCACCAGCCGGCTGAATCGTTGATTGCAGCTGTCACATCTGTATTCGTAGATCGGCATCCTGATTCACTGAGGCAAAAATCTTTGGACCCATACTCAGAGCACGGCCACGCTGAACTCTGCGGCTAAATCTAATACCAATTCACTTTGATAAGACCATAATCCGGCTCATAGAAATTGTCGAAAGATTGACCTTTTGTGGGCGGCAATCGCCGGCTTAAAAGCCGGGCGCTTGCCAACGGCCTGAAGGCCGGCTTTTAAGCCCATAACAAGCGCCCGGACTTTAGTCCGGCGAACGACCCGCCCCACGAAATTACGGTCTAGGTTAATGCAATTGGTATAATACCGCCACATCGGGCGCCATCGTTACACCTCTCGCGCAGCGATGTCACGCCGGTAATGCATGTTATCAAACTTGATCTTGTCAATTTCCTGATAGACCTTGTCCCTTGCCGTCCGCATGCTTTGCTCGGAGCGCGCAACCGTCATCACCCGGCCGCCGGCGGTAACGATCCGCGAGTCGGCAACTGTCGTACCGGCATGAAAGACCAGCGTATCCTTCTCAAGGCGCTCAAGTCCTGAGATCTCCCGGCCGGTTTGGTAGCTGCCGGGATAGCCGCCGGAGGCCAGCACGACCCCACAGCTGAATCCCTGACTGCTTAGTATGCTTCCGTTGAGTCCCAACGAGCCGGCTGCCGCCGCTGAAAGCAGTTCGAATATATCAACTGAAAGATTGGGCAGGGCAACCTGCGTCTCCGGGTCACCGAAGCGGGCGTTGAACTCCAGCGCCATCGGCCCTTGTTCGGTCAACATCAGGCCGGCGTACAGGGTGCCAACAAACGGCGAACCTGACTCAGCAAGCCAGGCTAAAGTCGGCTGAATGATTTGATCGCCGATTGATCGCAAGTCGGCTTCGTGTAACAGTCGGGTTGGCGAGTAGGCGCCCATTCCACCGGTGTTTGGCCCCTTGTCTTCGTCCAAAGCTCGTTTATAGTCACAGGCTGGCGGGAGCAATACGAAGTCTCGGCCTGAGCAGACGGCCATGACTGAGACCTCCTGCCCGCTCAACTGTTCCTCTAAGATAACTCTGGCGCCGGAATCGCCGAACAGTCGGTCAACCATCGCCGCCCGAACGGCAGCTATCGCCTCGTCCTGGCTGGCCGGCACTGTCACCCCCTTGGCAGCCGCCAGTCCATCGGCCTTGACGACCAGCGGCCGGGGATGACGCCGGATGAAATCACAGGCAGACTCAAAATCGTCAAAACTACGACCGGCGGCGGTCGGAACGCCGGCCTCCTGCATCACCTCCTTGGCAAACGACTTGGAGCTTTCGATCCTGGCGGCAGCCTGCGATGGCCCATAAACGCGCAACCCGCCGGCCCGAAGGCGGTCAGCCAGACCCAGCGCCAGCGGCAGCTCCGGGCCGACTACAACCAGGTCTATTCGCTCGCCAACGGCGAGGCTGAGCAGGCCGTCAAAGTCAGTGACCTTAATTAGGACATTTGTTGCGATGGAAGACGTGCCGCCGTTGCCTGGGGCGCAATAGACTTTTTCCACCTGGTTGGACCTGGCCAGCGCCCAACACAGCGCGTGCTCGCGGGCGCCTTCGCCAACCACCAGGATCCGCTTACCCATCATTCCCACTCAATCGTCGCCGGCGGCTTGGTGCTGATGTCGTACACCACCCGGTTGACTTCGGGTATCTCGTTCACAATCCGGCTCGACACCTTAGCCAGCAGGTCGTAGGACAACCGACTCCAGTCAGCCGTCATAAAATCGTCGGTGTTGACTGAACGCAGGGCGACGACATTGTTATAAGTGCGACCGTCGCCCATCACCCCGACAGATCGCAGGTTGGTCAGCACGGCCAACGCCTGCGACACCGATCGGTATAGACCAGCCAAACGTAACTCTTCGATAAAAATCGCGTCGGCCTCGCGCAAGATCGCCAGTCGTTCAGGGGTCACCTCCCCTAATATACGCACCGCCAGACCCGGTCCAGGGAAAGGATGCCGCCAGACGATCTCTTCAGGCAACCCTAGCGACTCGCCAATCACTCGAACCTCGTCCTTGAAAAGGCGACGAAGGGGGTCAACAACCTTGAGTGCCATCTGGGCCGGCAGGCCACCGACGTTGTGGTGGGTCTTGATCGTCTGGGCGGCCGGGTTGTCACTAGTGGCGCTTTCGATCACGTCTGGGTAGAGGGTGCCTTGAATGAGATACTCGCAACGTTCTAACCCCTTGGCCTCGCGCTCGAACACCCGGACGAACTTTTCTCCGATTGCTTTTCGTTTCAGTTCAGGATCAGATATGCCAGCTAGCGTGGCCAGAAATTCGTCTGCCGCGTCAACGAAAGCAAACTGCTGGCCAAATCGTGGCGCGAAGGTGTCGCGCACCTGGTCGGCTTCGCCCTTGCGCAATAAACCATTGTCAACGAATACGCAGGTCAACCGTTCGCCGATGGCCCGGTAGGCGATGGTTGCCGCCACCGACGAGTCAACGCCGCCACTGAGGGCACAGATGGCCCGGCCGTCGCCAACCGCTTGCCGGACCAACCCTTCTGCCTCGTCTATCACCGCGCTAGGCGTCCAGTCGCCGGCGCAGCCACACACCTCGATGAGGAAGTTGGCTATTAGCTCCTTGCCCAGTGGAGTGTGCACGACCTCCGGGTGGAACTGCAAGCCAATGATGCCGTCTTTCGCTATTGCCGCGACCGGCGAGTTATCGCTCTCGGCAATAGAAGTGAAGCCTTGCGGCAACCGCTCGACCCGGTCGCCATGACTCATCCAGACATCAATTGTCGCCGGCAAGCCGGTCTGCAACTGGTGCGGTTGAACGAATGTGACCTTCGCCCGGCCATACTCCCGGCGAACAGAGCGGGCAACTTTTCCTCCCAGTTGGTGGGCTAGCGCCTGCATACCGTAACAGATACCCAGAATCGGCCGGCCGCTATTCAGTATATGGTCGGCGATCAAGGGGGCTTGCGGCTCATAGACGCTGGCCGGCCCGCCGGAAAGAATGTAGCCGACCGGCGCTAATGCCCGGAATCGCTCGGCCGGCGCATCCCAAGGAACAAGCTCGCAATAGACGCTGGCTTCGCGCACCCGGCGGGCGATAAGCTGGCTGTATTGCGAACCGAAGTCAACGACGGCAATAGCTTGATGCTTGCGCGTCACGGCGTTGGACTGGCGGTCAGGGGTCTCGCTCACCTAATCGCGCTCCTGCTTGAGCCTCATCGAGATTTCGAGAATGCGCCAGAGCGGATGACACTTCCCAGCGACGAGATTTAACCCCAGCACAATGATTTCTCGAATCTATTGGTCTGACAGTGTGTGTGGAAAGCCATGCACGTGAGCTGCCAACGGCCCTCATCCCCTTGATCCCCTTCTCCCGTGCGCGGGAGAAGGGGAATTTTGGCTGGGGGACACCCCCATACCCCGGCCAAGGGGCTTGCGCCCCTCGGCACTCCCCTGGCCGGCCTTTAGGCCGCTCGTTAAGCGCCCGGACTTGAGTCCGGCGACTCAGACCCGCTTCTCACACACCCTCTGAGCCTGGTTGATTAGTTGACGCTTCAAGGTTAGTCTCAGCAGCTTCGGAAACGTCAGTGGTAGATAGACCATCATTTGGATGTCCGGCTCGAAACACGCGGGTAGCCGCCCCGACCGTCTGCACCCTGATAGTGCCCCGTTTTTCCGCCGCCAGCAGCAGGTCCTTGAACTGCTTGAAACCATACTTCTTCTCATCAAAGGCGCCCAATTGCTTGACCAGTCGGTTCTTAACCGTCGCAGCGCCGATGAATGGCTTATCTTCCGTCACTGCTTGGCCGACAATCGAGCCAACCAACTCGAACAATTCGGTGGCGGCGCCGTTGTCACTGGCGGTAGGTTTGGTAATCTCACCGCCTGGCGCCGGCTTGGCGGCGCTCTCAACCTCGCTCGCGTTCTGTTCCAACGGCGGAACAGCGGGCGCCGCACTGATGCCCTCAGCCGGTGTCGAAGCCGCCGCCGGCTCGCCGGTGACAGCTTCCGAAGGTGAAACCCTCTTGGCCTCGACTATCGTCCCCTTGGCAAACGATTCCGCCCTCATTTGCTGCAACACCGAGGCGACCAGCGGATGTTCCTCGTTCAGGTGGCACAACCGCACGCGATGGCGTGAGCCGCCGACCTCTATCTCGCGCGGCTCCCGATCAACGGTGATAGCACCATCCTGCACGAGCTTATTCAGCGCGTTACGGGCTTCGCTCTCAACGCTAGAGATTGGCAGAGTGAGGCCCAGTTGGTTTATCAGGTTGGTCAGAACGTAGGTGTAGGTCAACCACCGCGAGCGGTTCCGCAATTCGCACACGAACCGCACGATTTCGGTCATCTGGTCGCCGGAGGACTTAGGGGTCAACTTGGATTCGACGGTGGGTTCGGTGGGTTGCGGCCCGGTTTCAGCCGGCGCCTCAGGAACCGGCGTCGCCTGAACGGGGGCCGGTTCTTTCCTCCTGCCTGTCACCCAAAGAACTGGCCCCTCGCGTTTGACCGCAATCAAGCCAAGCTGTTCAGCGATGTCCAGCAAGTCCTTGAAACGCCGGAATCCTAAGTCTTTCTCGTTGAAGCCTGGCATTCGGGCGTGTAGCAGGTCGCGCAGATTGGTGCTGCGCGTGCGCTGTCGGCCGGCGGTCTCTTTTTCGGCCAGCAGCTCGCTCATCCTTTCCAGAACGGCTTTTAGCTCGTCTGAGATTTCCGCTGGCAGGACGGCCGAATCGTCGGTTGATGTCTCCTCGACTGGTTGCTCGGACGGAGGGAGCGGTTCGGACGGAGGGAGCGGTTCGGACGGAGTATCGGCCGGTGGAGCGACTATAGCCGGCGCTCGTCTTCGGTCTATGGCAACTACTCTACTCGTTTCGAGTTCGCCGGCCGGCCTTGGTGGGCTGGCATACCTGCGAGTCACGTCTCGTTCCGGCTGGACCACGCTGGTCGCTGGCCGGACTACCTCGGCCCGCCGGCGACGGCTGGTCGCTGGCAATCCCTCTTGCGGCATACCCGGTTGCACAAGTGAACGATAGGGAATGTAGTCGTCGGCCATATCCTTTAGGATAGCGGCGACAAGGTCCGGGCCGATCACAACTACCTTCTTGCCACGCAGTTGCGCCAGCCGGACCACTGGTATCAGGTCTTTGTCGCCTGATACCAAGACGTACACGGTGATTTCCGGCATCAGGTGCAAGAAATCCACCGAGTCAGCCACCATACAAGGATCGGCCAGGCTTTTACCTTTTGGGGCCATGGCCGGGTTATCAGCCTCAAACCGGAAGGTGGGAGCATAGACAGGCTCGACTCCACTTCGATAGACAGATAGCCGGTCACTCATAACGTTCCATTCGGCGTAGGCGCGCGCCAAAACCACGTCACCGTATCGCTGAGCGACGCTAACTAGCTGTTTAATGTCTGGCAGAGCGCCGTCCATATCGGCGGCAGCGCTGATCGCTAGATTGTCCCAGTCTATGAACAATGCGACTTTAGAGGTGGCATTCGTTTCTTGAGCCATAATTTCAAACTTGTCCTTAAATATTATTGAAAAATAAAAAATGCCCGGGTGTAGCCAAACAATTGGCAACACTCACCCAGACAAGAAGTGATCAGCACAGGCGGTCTAGTCTCGACCGTTCCCTCCTATCCATCAGTAGTTAATAAGAAATTGAGTCGTAATATCACTCAAGTCAAATATAGCAAATGATCGCCCATCCGGTCAACAAAAAGCCGGCTCCAAGACGCGCCAAAAAGCAAAATGATGGGTAAACATCCCATTTCGTTAATGAGATTGCTTCGCTTCGCTCGCAATGACATATCCTCTTTCCTTGGC
>JBCLEL010000109.1:0-7363 GCA_038913435.1 Chloroflexota bacterium | reverse complement strand
GCTGGCCAAAGCGAGCGCGGGTATTGGCGGCGCTCAACCACCAGGAGACCGACCGAGTGCCGATTGATTTCGGCGGTCACTCTAGCACCTCGATCATCGAACCGGCCTACCACAAACTCGCGGCCTACCTCGGAGTCCAGCCACATATCCGCTACCTGCGCCAGCGTCCGCGCATCGTCATTCCGGAGGAGGCGGCGCTCGAACCACTTGACGTTGACACCCGCGTCGTCACCGTATTGCCTAATGCCACCGGCGCCGTCCGGTTCCTTGACGACGGCGCTCTGCTGGATGAGTGGGGCAACGCCTGGCGCGCTCCTGAAGGGAGACACTACTACGAGTCGGAGTGGCCGTTCGCCGGGTCTCCCACTATTGACGATCTCCGCCGGCATAAATGGCCCGATCCCACCGACCCTTCGCGCTACGTCGGGTTGGCCGAGCGCGCGCGTGAACTGCGCGAGCGCACCGGTTGCGCGGTAATCCTGGACTTCGACGCTGGATTCTTCGAACAGAGCTGGAAATTGCGTGGGATGACCGATTTTCTCACCGACCTCCTGATTGATGAACTGTTTGTTACCGCCCTAATGGATCGCATCCTCGACATTCAGATCGAAATCCTCTCGCGTGCGCTCCGAGCCGCCGAAGGTTGGATAGACATCGTCTATACCCACAACGACCTCGGCACCCAGACCGGCCCAATGATTTCCCCCAAGACCTACGCAAAGCTGGTAGCCCCCCGCCAGCGACGGATGTTTGACGCTATCCGGAAGCATTCAAACGCTCGCATCATCTATCACTCGGACGGAGCGGTCCACTGGCTCGTCGAACATCTGATTGATATGGGCGTTGACGCGCTCAATCCGATCCAGGTAGGCGCGTCAGGAATGGCGCCGGCCGAGTTGAAGCGCGATTTTGGTGATCGGATCGCCTTTTGGGGTGGCATTGACACCCAGAAGACGCTGCCATTCGGCACCGCAGCGGATGTTCGCGCCGAAGTCCGCCAGCGCATTGACGAACTGGCAGCCGGCGGAGGCTACATTCTCGCCCCAAGCCAGGGCATCCAGGATGACGTCCCGCCGGAGAACCTGGTGGCCATGATTGACGAGGCACACCGCTATCGGCCGGGTGAACGGCACGGCATTGCAATGCCTATTGCACCAACTGCCTGAGCAGACGCCCTGAGATTGCTTCGCTTCGCTCGCAATGACACCGTGTTTGTCATTGCGAGGAGCGAAGCGACGAAGCAATCTCATCCAGTTAGAGTCTATCGGACATCCCCAAGTGACACGTGCGGGGTGATGGGACTAAGCTAATACGAGCTATTGCGATGTAGAGGACTCTGTGGAGTTGTAGTGCCAAGTGGCAAAGATGGTGTATTATGTGGATTAGCATAACTGGGTGTTAAGTCACCAGTGGCTGCAGGGGGAGGGTAACTGAATGAAACTATTCATTAGTTGGTCGGGAGATCGCAGTAAGGCTATAGCCGAAATCCTAAGGGGTTGGTTTCCGAGCGTTCTCCAGGCTGTGCGCCCATACTTCAGCCCCGACGACATCGCAAAGGGGTCGCGCTGGAACTCCGAAATAGCGAAGGAGTTGGAGGCTTCGCGCATTGGTATACTGGTTATTACGAACGAGAACCAAGATGCGCCGTGGCTGCTCTTTGAAGCTGGCGCTTTGGCCAAGAATCTCGACAGTTCCAAGGTGTGTCCGATCCTATTCGGAGAACTTGAGCCCACTGATCTCAAGGGGCCTTTGGTGCAGTTCCAGGCTGCTAGCTTCAAGCCTGACGACATGAAGCGACTTGTAAAGATGATAAACTCCGAGCTTGCTGAAGCAGCTTTGTCGCCCGATGTGCTCGATTCTGTTTTCGACATGTGGTGGCCCCGTCTTGAAAATCAGGTTACTCAGGAACTCCAGAAGCAGGAAACGAGCACCAAAAAGACAACGCGGACAGATAGAGACATCCTGGAAGAAATCCTGGCCCTCACGCGCCGCAAAGCAGGCGACGGGCAGACGCGACGCGCTCTTCCCAATCCTCGGGCTGTTGCCGATCTCGCTCGGAGTATCGGCGATCTCGCCGGGGTGATTCAGACGCAGCCGTTTGATGAAGCAGTAGCTAGGGCTTTCTTTCGACTCCTCAGGCCGGTGGAGTATCTAGCACGCAAGGGCTTTGGAGGTTTCGACGAAGAGTCCTCCAGTTACGCGCAAGTCGCAATTGAAAAGCTGCTAGAAGATGGTCGCGCTATGGGGTATCTCATGGAACCAACGACTGAATCGTCACCGTGACGCGGCCTACGACGAAATGAGTCAACTACCTCTTACACCATCTCCGTCAGCTTCAACGCCAGTTGGAGACGGAAGCGGTCGTCCTCGTTTTCCAGGTCCAGACCGGTGAGTTCTTCAATCCTTTCCAAGCGATAGGTAACGGTGTTACGGTGCAAGATCAATTGCTCGGCGGTCCGGCTCAGGTTGCCGTGATTGGCAAAGAAGGCGCGTAGCGTCTTGATTAGCTCGCCCTCGTGCTCTTTATCGTACCCGATCAGCTTCGACAGGGTCTCTTGCTGGAAGCCGGCCAGTTCGGGCGTCCCGTGCAGATGGAAAAGCAAGCGGTAGACGCCAAGCTCTTCAAAGGCGGTTGTGCGGTCGCCACCGTACAATCGCAAGGCAATCGTCAACGCCTGCTCGGCCTCGCGGAACGCTCGACTAAGCTCGCTGGGACGGGCGTAGAGCCGGCCGACCGCCGCTGACGCGGTCATCATCGGTGTTGCGCGAGAGACCTCCTGGCGCAAATCGTCAACGGCAGCCCTCACTGCCGCCAGCCCGCCTTCGGCCGGCGACGGCCAGATAAAAACGGCGTTTTCGCCCTTAATCCGCATCATCGCTCGTGGCTGCCGCCGGGCCAGCGCGGTATTTAGCACATTAGCAAAACCCTGTCGCAACTCCTGCACCGAGTGGGTGTTGTGCTTGGACAGCCAATCCAGGTAGGCTTCGGAGGTGTCCAGCTCGATGACGGCAACAGCGTGCGGCTTGGTGAGATCGTAGCCCAGCAGCTGGCCTCGGCTGATGATGGCCGCATCGCTGTTGAGCGAGCCGGAGATCAGATCATCTATGAAGTCACTGCGGATCCGGCTCTCGGCTTGCCTGATCGCCATTTGCTTCGCCATCTCGATGGCGCATACGGCGGCGCCCCGGCCGGCCGCCATTCGGTCAATCTCGTCCAACTCGTCAGCCGGCCCGATCAGCGACAAGTAGCCGAAGATCGCGCCACGCACGACTATCGGCGCAACGTAGCGCGCCCACCCCGGCGCGTTCAACTGGCGCATGACGACCGGTGGTGAAGTGCTCGCCATCGGTCCCTTGTCAAACCACATACTTGGCTCGGCAGGGTCGCGCAGCGAGACTTGTAACTCCTCACGAGTGACGGTGGAGATCGGCGGCATGGCCAGCAGTTGCAACGAAGGGGTAGGGTCTTCGACCACGACCAGCTTGCCGGTCAGCTCAACCAGCTTCTCGGCGATAGCTTCTATGCCGAGATTGTCAATGGTCTGCTGGGCCAGCTCGCGGTAGATCTGGACGCCGCGCTGCTCGATCTCAGCCCGGCGGTTAATAATCAGCCTGATGGCCTGCTTTTCGATCTGCGCCAGCTTGACGCCGGCCGGCAACCTAATCAGCGGGATGCCGATGGCGTCGGCAATGGCGCCGGCGCCTGGCGGTGAGGCGCCAGCGGTAGCGACGCCGGCCGCGCCCAGCTCGGCCAGCCTGGTCAGAAATGGCGCCAGCGTGGCGTGCCGGCTGGGCCGGCCGCTGGCCGGCGCGGCGACCAGCACCAGATCGCCGGCCTCGATCCGCTCCAGTGACGCCTGGTCAAGCTGGGCGACCCGCACCCAGGATACCAGTCTGACCAAGCCCGCCACGCCGCCGACGATCTCGGCGCCGGCCGGTAGCGCCAACTTATAGAGGTCTTGAACGGTGAGGGTCGCCAGGAGATGTTCAACCGTATCCATTGTCAAATCCTGCATCAGAAGCGACGGCGCCTGTCTCAGCGATGGCATTCAAAGCCGGAGCGAATAGCTCCCCTTGCTCGTTGGGTGAAAGACGCGCCAATGCCGCCTCTAATTTACCACCACCAGGCAAGCGAAGGTCTGGCCTCAGATCAAGCAGCGGCTTGAGCATAAACCAGCGTTCCAATAGGTATCGGTGAGGAATAGTGATGCCCTTCTCACACAACACCAGGTCTCCAAACAGGGCGATGTCCAGGTCAATCTCGCGCGGCCCCCATAGCGGGCCGGTGAAGTCGCGGCCTAGCTCGGCCTCGATGATCTTCAACCTGGTTAGCAACTGCTTGGGGCCGAGGTCACATTCAAGCAGGGCGGCGCAGTTGAGGAACTTGGGTTGTTCGCTGTTGCCCCAGGGTTCGGTCTCATAGACCGGCGAGACCCTGACCAACAGCAGGCCAGGAGTAGCCGACAAAGCCTGCATTGCGCGCCGCAAACTTTCCAGCCGGTCGCCCAGGTTGGCGCCGGCGGCGATATAAACCTCAGTGATCATTTCTATTATGCTCGACGATCTGTATGGGATCCTACTGCCACGGCCGGCCCAGGATGGCGTCGGTCATGCGGGCAACCCTGACCATCGCCTTCACCTCATGGACCCGCACAATGTCAGCGCCATGGCTGATGGCAAAGGCGACGGTCGCCGCGTTGCCCTCGACTCGGTCCTGCGCCTCGCCGCCCAGCACTTGGCCAATCAACGACTTGCGCGACGTGCCAACCAATAGCGGCTGTCCAAGCGCCTTTAGCTCGCTCAGCCGGCGCAAGAGTTCCAGATTCTGCTCTAACGTCTTGGCAAAGCCGAATCCAGGGTCAACGATGACCTGGTCTCGCGGGACGCCGGCCGCGCAGGCTATTTCGACGCTACTTGCCAGGCACTCAGCCACCTCCGCGACGACGTCATCATAGTCGGTCAGATCCATCATTGTCTTAGGCGTGCCGCGCATGTGCATCACTATGATCGGCGTTCGGCTTTCAGCGGCCAGGTGCGCCATATCCGGGTGACGTTGCAGACCGGTCACATCGTTGATGAGCTGAGCGCCGGCCGCCAGCGCCGCTTGCGCCACCTCCGGCTTGCTGGTATCAATTGAGATCGGCGTCATAATCTTAGTCATTAGACCTTCGATGACCGGTAGGACTCGTCGTTTCTCTTCCTCGGCGCTCACCGGATCGGCGCCTGGTCGCGTGCTCTCGCCGCCGACATCGAGTATGTCAGCGCCCTCTTCCACCATCCGACACCCAACTTCGATAGCGCGCTCCGGCTCGTTGGCCAGTCCATCACCCGAAAAGGAATCAGGAGTGACGTTGAGGATACCCATGATGAGCGTGCGCCGGCCCAAAGGTAGTAAAAAGCCACGGCAGTCCAGGTAGCGACTTGGGGGCAGGCTGGTCAGGCCGAGTTGGCGAAGGTCGTCGCATAGCCCTTCTAGCTCGCGCCGCAAGCGGGAGGTCCGGGCAATTAGCTTGCCGGCGGCCCCAATCTGACCTTCCAATGAGTAGCCTGCCTATTGACGGGCGAGCCGTTCGGATATGTAACGCCTTGCCCAATCGGCTTTGTCTGGTGAATACGTGTATTTAACTACTGGCGAATCAAGTTTCTTTTGCGAGCTGAGCCACTGGTCGAAGAGTCTAGCTTTCAGTTGCTCAAGAAATTCCGGCTTAATCTCACCTACCGCTGGCCCCTCTTCAACCTCGATCACATGATAGCCAAAGCTGCTGCGGATGGGATCAGATAATTGGCCCGGCGGCAGGCCGAAGGCGGCATCCTCAAACTCTTTCACCATTATTCCCCGTGGGAACCAACCCAGCTCGCCACCTTTATCTTTAGTAACTATGTCTTTCGATAGTTCGGCTGCTAGCTTGGCAATGTCCTCACCGGCTTTCAAACGCTCGATGACAGCGCTGGCCTGCTCTTGGGTGTCAACCAGAATATGGCGGGCGCGGACCTGCTCGGCTGAGGTGGGCGCTTCGGAGGCAAAGGCCTGGCGCAGCTTGTCGCGTAGGGCGATTGGATCCTGGACCAAGGTCCGGTACTCGGCCGGCGAGAGGAAGCTAGCTCTTCCTAAAATATCAGCAAGCATTTTCTGGGCCTGCTCGATGGACACCTGGCCTGTGCCCGTAAAGCCGGCCGTACCGGTGATAGTATCGGTAACCAGCAGAGGAATCAGGCCGCCGGATGAAGCGCCGAGCGACCGGCGCAATGCGTCATCCATCGCCGCCTGGTCCACGGTGATACCCCGACGAGCCGCCTCGTCGCGTATTAGCTGTCCTTCTACTAGATCGTCGAGCGTAAGTCCATCGAGAGCGTTCGCCTGCTGCTGAAGGCTAGCAAGCTGTTGCTGGACCAACTGGCGCTGGACAGCGGTCTGACCGGACTGCTCTTTACTTAACTCGCCTAACTGTGACTGCAAGCTACCAGCTTGAGCGCGAACCAAAAGCTGGTTGAAGCCGAGTGTCTTAGCGTAGGTCTCGGTAGAAATCGCCCGGCCGTTGACCTCGGCTACTGGCTGGTCTCCTTTTGCTAAAACTTCACGCCAGTAGCCAAAGGCTGGTACCAGCGCAATCAGTAATACCGCCGCCGCCACTGCAAGGATAATCCGCCGGCTTTGGCGCCGCTCGCGGGCGGTACGGGAATCTTGTCGTAGCTGGTGAGTGGTTACTCGTTCGGACTCGGCAATCGCATGCCGAACGCTACGCTTGGGTTTCGAGGACAAGCGAATTCTCCATGGATACCCGCCGCTTATATTCGAGGGGATTGCGGAGGGCTGATCGAAGCAAACATATTGGCGACGCCCTTACGATTAGGCCCTTCTCCGATTGACATATCGCCAGGTCAGCCCTTTGCCCAGGTCTATTCACTCAGAAGCAGGCGGTCCGTCTTGCCGCTCGCTAGCCGGCGCGACTGAAGGAGGAGCGCTGCTGGCGTAACGGGCAGCAAAGCGTGGCGGCGCCATGTGGAACGATGGCTCAAGCGCGTGCAAGCTGGTGAACGGCAATAGAGCGACGTTGCGAGCGCGCTTGATCGCCTTGGTCAGAGCGCGTTGATGTGAGGCGCAGTTCCCGGATTTGCGTCGCGGCTCCATCTTGCCCCGTTCGGAGACAAACCGGCGCAGGCGATCCACTTCCTTATAGTCAATGTAATCCACCTTATCCTGGCAGAACTGACATACCTTCCGACGTGAAACGTAGCGGCCACGGGTGCGCTCGCGTGGTCGAAAACCGCCTCTCGACTGGCCGGCCCCGGTCTCGCTCCGTTCACCGCCAGCCGCGGTTATGTTGGCTGTATTATCCACTACTAACCTCTCCCTAAAGCCGGC